>SKSP01000473.1 GCA_007122945.1 Ilumatobacteraceae bacterium
AGGTCGATGCTCACGAGCGCCCCACCACGACCATCGGGCTCACCGGGGCGGCGAACCACCGGGCGACGACGGCACGGCCGTACTCGTCGACCGCGGCCTGGACCGTCGGGAGCAGTTCGTCGAGATCGAGGACCATGGCATCGCGCGCCGTGTCCGCGAGCACGACGCCGGCCTCCCACCCGGCGTCGGCCGCGTGGGCGGCGAGCGACTCGACACACGCGGCGAGCGACCTCGGGTTCGACGCGTCGCGCAACAACAGCGTCGTCGCGGCCTCGCGCTCGACGTCGGAACGGTACCGACGACGGTACGCGACGAGGCTCTCGTTGGCGGCGAGCATGACCTCGGTCGACGAGGCGTCCACCGGATCGCGATCGTCGACTGCGCCCGTGAGCCCCGGGACCGCCATGTCGAGCAGGATCTGTGCCCGCTCGAGCCGACGACCCATGTCGCCGAGACGCCACGCAGGGCCGCGCACCACGCTCTCGTTCCACAGCCCGACGAGTGCGGCGAAGTCGGTCAGCAGGGCGTCGAGGTCGTCGACCACGACGACGTGCCGACGCAGGTCGGCACGACGGCGGGCCAGCTGCTCGAGGACCCGACCCGTCGTCACCGACAGGAACTCGCGCACCGTCGTGGCCTCGGTGAGCAGCACCCCGATCTGGTCGGCGACGGCGTCGGCGGCGCGCGACAGCTCGTCGTAGAGCGCGTCGAGGCCGGGGAGGTCCGACGCCTCGTCGGGTGCCCGACGGAGGCTGCGCACGACCCACTGCATGCGGTCCGACCAACGCCCACCGTCGAGCGAGCCGAGCCCCGGATCCTGCTCGATCCGCGAGCTGATCACGCGCACGCTCCGCGCGATGGACTCCGCCCGCTCGGCGGCCCGGTTCATCCAGTACAGCGCAGCGGCCGCACGGGTCGGGACCGAGCGTCCGAAGTCGACCTGCGGGAGCGGAGGCACGACGAGCGGCGCGAGCGTGCTCCCGATGACCCACACGTCCTTCGCGGCGCACGCGGTCGGCACGCGCGGGTCGTCGCCGGGGGCGAGGACGCGGCCCGAGCCGCCCGGCAGCACCGATGTCCGCTCGCCGTCGTGGGTCGCGAACAGCCGGACGACGACCTCACCCGTCGACATCCCGGTATCGCCGAGCATCGGGGTCATCGCCAAACCGTCACCCACGTCGGTCGCGGGGTCGTACCGGTCGAGGCGGAGCGGGCCGCCGTTCAGATGTCGCACCGCGTCGCCCCACGACGCGGCGAGCGTGGGCTCCTCGAGCACGCCGGCGCCGTGGGCGTTGGCGAGCGTGACCCCGCGCGCCCGGACCGCCAGCAGCAGGCCGGGCACGCCGACGGTCCCCATCGAACCCACCTCGAGCGGGTCGATGCCGGGATCCTCCAAGCGGCGGTACACGACGTCGACCGGCTCGAGCCCGTCGAGCGTGCGCAGCCAAAGTCGACGCTGGCGAACGACCAGGTCGGCTCCCTCGACGAGGGTGACGCCGAGTTGCACCGCGAGGTACGAGTGGTCGATGTACGAGGGGTGGTCGATCCCCCCCGTGAACAGGACGGTCCGCGGGCTCTCGGCCGGCGATGCCGACGCGAGCGCGCGACGGAGCAACCCCGGGTACCGGGCGAGCGAGGCCACGCCGCTGCGGGCGTGCACGTCGGCCGCGACGCGCGCCATCACGGAGCGATCGAGGAGCGCGTAGCCGAGACCGGGCGGCGCGTCGGTGAGGTCCTGCACGACCTTCCAGACGCCATCGCGGGTCCGGACGAGGTCGACCGCGTAGGTGGTGAGCCATCGCTCGGGCGACGGGGCGTCGACCATGGCGAGGCGGTAGCGGTGCGTCGAGTGCAGCACGTCGCTCGGCACGACGCCGTCGCGCACGAGTCGCCGCGGCCCGTACAGGTCGGCGAGCACGATCTCGAGCGCGGACATCCGCTCGACGACGGCGGCCGCCAGCCACTGGAACGTCGGCGCGTCGATCACGAACGGGATCGGGTCGAGCCGCCAGGGCCGACTCGCGAGGCCCGCACCGCGGCCGTCGGCGCGCACCGGCAGGTCGTGCACGAGGTGGCCGGCCCCCTCGGCCACGAGCAGCCGGTCGAGGTGGTGCTGCCACTCGAACAGGCGGGGCTCGTCGAGGAGCTGGACGCGCAGACCGGCGTCCCACATGAGCGACTCGTCGAAGCGGGCCGGCCTCCCGTCGGACATCGGGGCGTCGGACATCGGGATGCTCACTCGCCGAGCGACAGGTACCGGGCGTCGATCGTCGCGCCCAGCCCGGCGAGCGATGCCTGGACCGCCTCCATCGCCCGGTCGAGGACGGCGCCGTCGTCGGCGCCCGGGTCACACGACGCGAGCACCGCCTCGGTCTCGTCCAGCGCGGCGACCACGCTCTCGGCACTCGGGAGTTGGGCGAGCACCGCTCGCATCTCGTCGAGACAGCCCTGCACCGACCGCGGGAAGCTGGAGTAGTACAACAGGAACCGCACGACCGACGGTCCCTCGATCGGGCCGTGGGTCGCGCGCTGGTACATCTGCAGCGCGGACACAGAGCGCAGCGCACTCATCCACTGCACCTCGTCCTGGTCGTCGCGTGCGGGCTCGTCGCCGGTCGCGAGCTGCCTCGGCGACTCGGATCGCTCCTGCGCGTGCGTCTCGCCCTGCGTCTGGGTCGCGGTGGCGTCGAACGCAGACATCGCCTGCATCTGGAGGATCGACGCCGCCCGCAGCCCGACGACGCGAGTTGTCATGTCGGCGCGCTCCAACAGTCGCCCCAGTCGCCACATCCGGTACGGGTGAGCTCGGGTCATGGTCGACTCGAGCACCCCGTCGAGCCGCCGGCTGTCGTCGATCACGCGGCCGAGGAAGCGATCCCGGGTCCGCCGACCGACGGCTCGCTCGGCCTCCGACGAGACGTACTGGAACAGACCGTTCAGCGCGTACCACGCCTCGCGCGGGACCACCTCGCGCGTGGTGCGCAGGTTCTCGCGCGCCCGCGCCACGGTGGCCGCGACGCTGCTCGGGTTCGACACATCCGCGATCAGGAACTCCATCACCTCGTGCTCACCACGCTCCTCGCCGCGCAACGGCTCGCTGCCGGTGAGCGCGACCAGCGGCTCCCAGCGCAGGGGCAGATCACTCGGCAGGTCGACCATCAGGTCGCCGTAGGACCGGACGATCCGAGCGGTGTCCTCGGCGCGCTCGGTGTAGCGCGCCGCCCAGTAGAGGCGATCCGCGACGCGCGCCAACAGCGACACGTCAGGCCCCGGCCGCCGGGTGGAGGTCGACGATCCACGTGTCCTTGCTCCCACCGCCCTGCGACGAGTTCACGACGAGCGACCCCTTCGGCAGCGCGACCCGCGTCAGGCCCCCAGCGGTCACGTAGCTGCGCGTCCCCGAGGTGTCGCCGGTGAGGATGAACGGCCGGAGGTCGACGTGCCGGGGTTCGATCTCACCGTCGATCAGGGTGGGCGTGGTCGACAGCGACAGGATCGGTTGGGCGACCCAGTTGCGCGGATCGGCCTCGATCGCCTCGATCGCGTCGGCGAGCTGGGTCGGCGTCGCCCGATTGCCGATCAAGATGCCGTAGCCACCGCTCTCGTTGGCCGGCTTGACGACGAGGTCGCCGATGTTGTCGATCACGAACCGACGCTCGTCGTCGTACATGCAGCGGTACGTCGGCACGTTCGGGATCAGCGGCTCCTCGCCGAGGTAGTAGCGGATCAGGTCGGGCACCCACGCGTACACGACCTTGTCGTCCGCCACGCCGGCGCCCGGTGCGTTGGCGATCCCGACGTTGCCGGCCATCCAGGCCCGCATCAGACCGGGGACGCCGAGCATCGAGTCGGGGTCGAACACCTCCGGGTCGAGGAACAGGTCGTCGATGCGGCGGTAGATGACGTGCACGCGCTCGAGGCCGACGATGGTGCGCATGTACACGCAGTCGTCGTCGCCGACGACGAGGTCGGCGCCCTCGACCAGTTCGGCACCCATCCGCTGGGCGAGGAACGAGTGCTCGAAGTACGCCGAGTTGAACACCCCCGGGGTGAGCACGACGATCTGGGGGTTGGCGACGCCGTCCGGGGCCAACGACGCGAGCAGCTTGTTGAGCTCGTCGGTGTACGCGTCGACGGGACGGATGCTCTGACGGGCGAACAACTCGGCGAACGCCCGCTTGGCGACGGCCCGGTTCTCGAGCAGGTAGCTCACGCCGGACGGGACGCGCAGGTTGTCCTCGAGCACGTACATCTGACCGTCGCCGCCGCGCACCAGATCGGAGCCGGAGATGTGCGCCCACACGCCGTGCTTCGGGTGGGCCCCCCGGCACTGCGGACGGAAGTTCGTCGCGTCGTCGAGCAGGGCGGCGGGGAACACGCCGTCGCGCACGACGTGCTGGTCGTTGTAGAGGTCGTCGATGAACCGGTTGAGCGCGGCCAGCCGCTGGACGAGGCCACGCTCGACGACGCTCCACTCGCGGCCCGAGATCACCCGGGGCACGATGTCGAACGGCCAGGACCGGTCGATGTTGGCGCCGTCGGAGTAGACGGTGAACGTGATGCCCATCGTCAAGATGTCGAGCTCGGCGAGCTGCTGACGTTCGTGGAGCTCCTCGCGATCGAGCGACGAGATGAGCTCCATGAGCGCCGCGGCGGCGGGCCGTGGGGTCCCGTCGTCGTGCAGCAGCTCGTCCATCGGGCGCACGATAGACGAGACCGCCGATCAGGCGTCGGCCGGCTTGGGCTCCTTCGGCAGCCCGAGGACGCGCTCGCCGACGATGTTGCGTTGGATCTGGCTGGTGCCACCCCAGATCGTCTCCGACCGCGAGAAGAAGAACGACGACATCATCGGGCTGACCGGATAACCCTCCCGTCGCTTGTCGCGCTGGGCGCCCGGCCACGACCCCGTGGTCGGGCCGGTGTCGACGAGCATGGACTCGGGACCGAACACGTCGAGCGCGAGCTCCATGGCGGCCTTGTGCATCTCGGACCAGAACATCTTGTTCGTCGCGCCGAGCGCGATCGTGCCCATGTCCTTCGAGTCGTTCAACGTGGCCGTGAGGCCGCGGAGACCGTTGATCCGGAGGATCTGGACCTTGGTGTAGTACTCCATCAGCCGCTGACGGATGTGCGGATCGGCGATGCGACCGTTCGCCGTGGCGGCGTCGACCAGCAGTCGGTACTCCTCCTCGAAGCGCCGGAACCCGGTGGTGGCCGACTGGCCGCGCTCGAACGCGAGCGTCGAGTTGGCGACCTTCCAGCCGTTGTTGACCTCGCCGACGACGTTGTCCTTCGGGCAGCGGGCGTCGTCGAAGAACACCTCGCAGAACTCGGCCGTGCCGTCGGGTTGGGTGATGCCGCGCACCTCGACACCGTCCTGACGCATCGGCACCAACATGTAGGAGATCCCCTTGTGCTTGGGGGCGTCGGGGTCGGTGCGGGTGAGCAAGAAGCAGTAGTCGGCATGATGGCCCTGGGTGGTCCACACCTTCTGGCCGTTGATGACCCACTCGTCGCCGTCGAGCACCGCACTCGTCTTGATGCTGGCGAGGTCGGAACCCGAGTTCGGCTCGGAGAAGCCCTGACACCACCGGGTCGTGCCCCGGAGGATGCCCGGCAGGAACTCCTGCTTCTGCTCCTCGGTGCCCCACTGCAACAGCGTCGGGCCGACGAGGGTGTCGCCGAAGAAGTCGCCACGCATGGGTGCCTTGGCGCGGGCGAACTCCTCGGCGAGGACGACGCCCTGCATCGTGGTGAGGCCCTTGCCGCCGTACTCGGAGGGCCACGTGGCGCAGATCCAGCCGCC
>SKSP01000293.1 GCA_007122945.1 Ilumatobacteraceae bacterium
ACGCCTGCCCGCACGGGTTCGGGGCCGACGACGCCGAACTGGAGCGGCTCACGCTGCTCGGCGCGGCGTCGGTCGAGCAGACCGATCGGCCCGCCGAAGCGGTGCTGCGGGCCGACGCGGTCCACACCGACACGTGGGTGTCGATGGGTCAGGAGGACGACAAGGCCGAGCGGCTCGCCGCGTTCGAGGGGTTCCGCGTGGACGCGGCGCTGATGGCCCGAGCCGCCGACGGCGCCGTCTTCATGCACTGCCTCCCCGCGTACCGGGGCGTCGAGGTGGCCGCCGAAGTGATCGACGGTCCCCAGAGCGCGGTCTTCCAGCAGGGTCACAACCGGCTCCACGCCGCCCGCGGCGTGCTGGCGTTCCTCGCCGGGGTCGCGCCATGAGCGCCAAGGTGCGGCGCCAGCAGGCGATCACCCGGTTGATCGCCCAGCACGAGGTCACGAACCAGCCCCAGCTCGTCGCGTTGCTCGCCGAGGCCGGGATCACCGCCACGCAGGCCACCGTCTCGCGCGACCTCGACGACCTCGGAGCGGTCAAGGTCCGGGTGCCGGGTGGTGCCACCGTCTATGCGATCCCCGAGTTCGAGCCCGATCGGCTGGCCCCGCTCGAACAGCTCCGGCGGGTGATGGGGGAGTGGGTGGCCGAGGTCGCCCGCTCCGGCGACGTCGTCGTCCTGCGGACTCCGCCGGGGTGCGCACACGTCGTCGGTTCGGCCCTCGACCGCAGCGGCCTCGACGCGTTGATGGGGACCGTCGCCGGCGACGACACGTTGCTGTGCGTCGCCGCCGAGGGCGAGGGCTCGACGCTCGCCGACCGGTTGCGCGACCTCGCCGGGATCGAGGAGTCGCGATGACCGGATCGCACGAACCCACCGACGGCCACACGCTCTGGCACGGACGCTTCGCCGGCGGTCCCGCGGACGCGCTGATGGCCTACACCGTCAGCCTGCCGTTCGACCGGCGGCTGTGGCCCGACGACGTCGCCGGGTCGCGCGCCCACGTGCGCGGGCTCGCCCGGGTGGGGTTGCTCACCGATGCCGAGCGTGACGCCGTGCTGGCCGCGCTCGACGCCGTGTCGGCCGAGCTCGCCGACGGCACGTTCGGGTTCGTCGACAGCGACGAGGACATCCACACCGCGATCGAGCGTCGGGTGACGGAGCTGGCGGGCGCCGCCGGTGCCAAGCTGCACACCGCCCGGAGCCGCAACGACCAGATCGCGACCGACCTCCGGCTGTGGTGCAAGCGCGAGCTCGTCGAGGTCGCCCGCGGCGTCACCGAGCTGCAACGGGTACTGCTCGACCGGGCCGTCTCGGCGGGCGACGACGCCTACCTGCCCGGCTACACGCACCTGCAGCGGGCGCAGCCGGTGCTGCTCGCCCACCACCTGCTGGCCCACGGCGTCGCGCTCGGGCGCGACGTCGACCGGCTCCTCGACACCGTCGAGCGGCTCGACGTGTCCCCGCTCGGCGCGGGCGCGCTCGCGGGCACGTCGCTGCCGATCGATCCCGCCGCGACCGCGGCCGACCTCGGCTTCGCCGACGTGTTCGTCAACTCGCTCGACGCAGTGAGCGATCGTGACTTCGTCGCGGAGGCGCTCTTCGACCTGGCCCTGCTCGGCGTGCACCTGTCGCGGATCGGCGAGGAGTGGGTGCTGTGGACCAGCGAGGAGTTCGGCTTCGCCCGGCTCGACGACGCGTACGCGACAGGGTCGTCGATGCTGCCCCAGAAGAAGAACCCCGACATCGCCGAGCTCGCCCGCGGCAAGACCGGCCGGCTCGTCGGGAACCTCACGGCGGTCCTGACGATGCTGAAGGGGCTCCCGCTCGCCTACAACCGCGACCTGCAGGAGGACAAAGAGCCCCTCTTCGACTCGGTGGAGCAGGTGTCGCTCGCTGTCGCCGCGATCACGGGGATGATCGCCACGGCGACGTTCGTGCCCCAGCGGATGCGTGCGGCCGCGGATGCGGAGGTGACGGCCGCCACCGACATCGCCGAGTGGTTGGTCCGGGCCGGGACCCCGTTCCGTGACGCGCACGCCGTCGTCGGCTCCCTCGTGCGCCGTCACCTGGCGGGGGAGGGCTCGCTGCACGACCTGGTCGCGGCCGACCTCGGAGACGACGCCGCCTCCCTGGTCGCGCCGGGCGAGGGAGTTCGGCGGCGGACGTCACCGGGTGGAGCCGGCCCGGTCGCACTCCCGGCGCAGCTCGAGCGGTACCGGGCGATGCTCGACGGTCTGGGATCGCGGCTCGACCGACGATGACGTCGCGCGACGACGTCGCGGCGGGGCGCGCGGAGCCGGTGCAGCGTTCGCTGCTGGCCGGCGACGCCCCCGACGTGGCGCCCCGGCTGCTCGGCAAGCTGCTCGCCGCTGGCGCGTGCACGGGCCGGATCGTCGAGGTCGAGGCGTACACCGCGGACGACCCGGCGAGCCACAGCCATCGCGGCCGCACCGCCCGGAACGCCTCGATGTTCGGGCCGCCGGGAACCCTCTACGTGTACCTGAGCCATGGCGTCCACCACTGCGCGAACGTCGTGACGGGCGCGGTGGGCGACGGCCAAGCGGTGCTCCTCCGGGCGGTGACACCGGTGACCGGGCTCGACGAGATGCGCGATCGGCGCGGCGAGGTGCCCGATCACCGCCTCACCGATGGTCCGGGCAAGCTCTGCCAGGCGTTCGGTGTCGATCGGCGCCACGACGGTGCCGACCTGTGTGCGCTGGGCGGACCGGTGCAGCTCCTCGACGACGGCACCCCGGCCCCCGATCACTCGATCGTCGGTCCTCGGGTGGGGATCTCACGAGCGGCCGAGGTGCCCTGGCGATGGCGCGATCCCCGGACGTTCCCGCACACCTGACGGTGGGCGTGACCCGGGTGCGGTGCGGGCGTCAGGCCCAGTGCAGCCAGTAGCCGTGGGGATGGGCGACGGCGAGGTGGGCGACCGTGCGGTGGCCCGCACGCCAGTCGACGCGGAGCAGGTGGGTCAGGTGCGCCCGGTCGTGGTCGGCCACACCGGCGGGCCACGGCAGCTCGGCCGTCAGCGTCGGACTCTCGGCCGCGCACCAGGTGAGGTCGCGGTCGGCGGCGACTGCATCGAGTGTGTCGACGAAGGCGCGACGGCGCTCGGCGTCGAGGTAGTTGAGGACCCACGAGGCGGTGACGACCAGGTGCGCGTCCGGGTCGAGCCGGGCGACCGTCGCACGGAGGTCGTCGACCAGGTCGCCACGGACGATCGGCGGCGGGTCGACAGACGCCACCGCCAGGGCACGGTCCAGCCGGTCGAACCGGTCGGCCTGGTCGGGCCACACGCAGGCCCGCAGCCAGTCCGCGTCGGCCGTCCGGGTGACGTCGATCGGGCTCTGGTCGAGGCCGATCCGGTCGGCGATCGGAGGAACGGCCCGGGGGAGCGGGACGTCGCCGCGGGTCCCGCAGACGAGCTCGACGGTCGACCCGCCGATCGTGGACGAACCGCCGACGGTGTGCGTTTCGCCAGTCCCGTCGTCGGGTTCGTACCGGTACCGGTACCGGTCGAGCAGCAGGTTGAGCCCGGCGCTCGCCCCGACGTCGAGATGGGCGATCGGCCGGTCGCCGGCCGCCACCTCGGCGAGCACGGGGAGGAAGAGCGCGCAGCGTCCGACCTCGTTGGTCTGGGTGGTTCGTTCGGCGAGCAGTCCGGCGAGGCGTTCCTCGTTGCGCGCACAGAACTCCCGGAACGCCGGGTACGGATCGCCGCCGGGTGGCTTCTCGGCACGCCGGACCGTCAGGTTGGGATACCAGCGCCGCAGCTCGTGTCCGGGCTCGCGGAGCAGGATCCAGTGCACGCACGCGTAGAGCAGCACCGGCATGCGCTGGTCCGCCGGTGCGTGCAAGAGCAGACGTGCGGTCTCGGGATCGTCCGCGATCGCCTCGCCGAACCGCCGATAGAGCGGCGCCCTCCTGCCGGCGCCGCGCGCGCTCTCGCGGAAGCGTCGCGCCAACTCCTCGTCGTCCACCGGCGTACGTTACCGAACGCGTCCCGGACGGATCTGCGTGCCATCATCGGAGCCGCCATGGACATCGTCGCCGACCTCGACCGTCGTGGGCTGATCCACGACACCACCGATCGTGACGCGCTGCGGGCGCGCCTCGCCGCAGGCCCGGTCGGCGTCTACGTCGGGTTCGACCCGACCGCCGATTCGCTGCACGTGGGCCACCTGATGGGGCAACTCGGCCTGCGGCGCTTCCAGCTGGCGGGGCACCGGCCGTTCCCCCTGGCGGGCGGAGCGACCGGGATGGTGGGGGATCCGGGTGGGCGTTCCGAGGAGCGCAACCTGCTCGACCGCGACACGCTGCGCCACAACGTCGCCTGCATCTCCGCGCAGCTCGAACGGATCCTCGACTTCGACGGCGGCCCCTACGGAGCGGTGCTCGTCGACAACGCGGACTGGACCTCGGCGATGACCGTGCTGGAGTTCCTGCGCGACGTCGGCAAGCACGTCACGGTGAACCAGATGATGGCCAAGGAGTCGATCCGCAACCGCCTGGAGGGGGAGTCGGGCATCTCCTACACCGAGTTCAGCTACATGCTGCTGCAGGCGAACGATTTCCGGCACCTGTACGCGGAGCACGGCGTCGAGCTGCAGATGGGCGGCTCGGACCAGTGGGGCAACATCACCGCCGGCATCGACCTGATCCGCCGGACGACCGGGGCCACGGCCCACGGCCTCACGTGGCCGCTGCTGTTGAAGAGCGACGGGACCAAGTTCGGCAAGACCGCCGACGGGGCCGTGTGGCTCGACCCGGAGGCGACGAGCCCGTACCAGTTCCGGCAGTTCTGGGTGCGCAGCGACGACGACGTCGTCGCCGACTACCTGTACCGGTTCAGCATGCGCCCGGTCGACGAGATCGACGCGATCGTCGAACAGCACCGCGAGGCGCCCGAGCGACGCGTCGCGCAGCGAGCGCTCGCCGACGAGATGACCGACCTCGTCCACGGGACCGAGGCGGCCCGCGCCGCCGCGGGCGCCGCGGACGTGCTGTTCGGCGGGGATCCGACGGCCGCGGATGCGGCCTCGCTGACCGCGATGGCACGCGAGGTGCCGTCGAGCAGTTGCTCGGCCGCCGATCTCGACGATCTCGTGGGGGTGCTCGTGCGCACCGGTCTGGCCTCGTCGAACGGTGACGCGCGTCGCACGCTCGAGGGGCGTGGGTACCGGGCCAACGGGGTCGTGCTCGACGCGTCGTCCCAGCTCACGGGACTCGACCTGCTGCACGGCCGGTACCTGCTGCTCCGGCGCGGCAAGACGTCCTACCACCTCCTCGAGGTTTTTTCGTGACGCAGGTTGTGGGGGCGGTACCCCGGAGCTAATGTTTCCATCCGCCTCCGGAAGCGAAATTGCCTCCGGAGTGAGCGACACCCAGCGAGACCAGCGACACCAAGGCCCCGGTCGGGGCACGTGTCCGAGCTTCGGCTCCTTGAAAACGGAAGAGAAGACAGAACGCCAGTGCGGGCAGTCCGTCACGAGGCCTCCGGGCCGCGTCGTCGAGACTGTCTGTCAATTCACAATGGCCGGTGTCCCACACCGGTCGAAGTCACGGACGTCTCTCCCACACGAGCATCGATTCCGCTCGGGAGGGACGCTCTGCAATGATCGTTCCCGAACCGCCTCGGTGGTGACGGACCGGTTTTCGTTGGAGAGTTTGATCCTGGCTCAGGACGAACGCTGGCGGCGTGCTTAACACATGCAAGTCGAACGAGGTCCAACCAGTCGCAAGACCGGGGACGACCTAGTGGCGAACGGG
>SKSP01000049.1 GCA_007122945.1 Ilumatobacteraceae bacterium
ACCAACGCCCTCACGGCGGCGAGCATCGTCGCCCTCGCCGCCGCCGTGTGGTGTGCGTGGCGGTGGCGCCTGCCGGCACCGATCGTCGCCTACGTCGCGGTGATCGTCGTGTTGATGTTGATGCCCGAGACCGTCACGGCCCGGCCGCGCTACGTCTTCACCGCGTTCCCGCTCGTCATCCCGGTGGCGGCCCTGTGGCCACGTCGCGACCGCATCGGGTGGGAGCTCGTGATGGTCGCGTGCGGCGCCGGGCTGGTGGCCCTGACCGGTCTCTACGCGGTCTTCGGCGCGATCCCCTGACGGGTCACGACCTCGTGGAGCACCCGGGTGATCCCGGTGGCCGATGCATCCCAGGTGAGCGTACGCGCCCGGCCGAGTGCTGCAGCGGCCAGCTGCTCGCGCCGAACATCCGACGTCAGCACCTCGACGAGGCGGTCGGCCATCCGTTCGGGCGACGCCAGCAGACCGGTGACGCCGTCGACCACCGACGAACGGTGTCCGCTGATGTCGGTGGCGACGGCCGGTGTCCCGCACGCCGCCGCCTCGGTGAGGGCGAGACCCCACCCCTCGGCGAGCGATGCGCTGGCGACCACCCAGGCGCGCGAGTACTCGTCGCGGAGCTGTTCCCGGGGAACGTGGCCGACGAGGGTGACCCAGTCGGCGGCATCGTGACGGCCGATCCAGTCCACCAGCGCGGCCCGGTCCGGGCCGTCACCGACGATCCGGAGCCGCAGGTCGGGCACTGCCCGACGTGCCTCGGCAGCGATCTGCAGCAGCAGGGGGAACCGCTTGACCGGCGCCAACCGGGCGGCCGCGACCACCGTGGGCGACGGATCCCGGTCGGCGGACCGGGTGAAGAACTCGTCCACGCCGTTGTCCACGGCGGTCACCCGATCGGGTCGGAACCCGAGGCGGAGGAGCTCGTCGCGGGTCGAGCCCGACGGCGTCACCACCCGGGTGCGGCGGTAGAAGGGCGGGGCGAACCGCGTCTCGAGGAACCGGCCGGCGCCGGCCGCCGGCCCGGGCAGGATCTGGTCCCACATCGGCCCGTGCACGTGGTGGACGATCGTGAAGTTCGGCCGCCGGCACCAGACCGGGGAGAACCACGGGACGCCGTTCCAGATCTCGACGAGGGCGTCGAAGGGACCCATCCGTCGGGTCAGTTCGGCGGCGACGGTGCGGGGGAACACCGAGTACCGGCTCCCCCGCCGCACGACCCGGTACCCGTTCCGGACGTCGGTCGGCGGCAGGCCCCGGGCGGACGACGTGCGGTGCAACACGTCGAGCCCGGCCTCCTGCCAGCGACGCATGAAATGGTCCGCGTGCACCTCCGAACCACCCGCGTCCGGGTCGTCCAGGTCCCGCCAGGCGAGCACGTGCACCCGCCGCACGCCGGCCCGGCGCACGTCGGCGAGCATCGCCGTCAGTTCGGCCCGCGGTCCTGCGTCGTCGTCGTCGCTCACGTCGGGCGGGAGCGTACCGTCGCTCGGGGCCGGCGCTCTCGTAGTCTCTCGGCCGTGGATCGGCTCGGACCGCCCGACACCGTGGTCGTCACGGGTGCCGCCGGATGGTTCGGTCGCGCCCTCGTGGACCGACTGGCACGGTCCGGCGACCCGGCGGCCCCGCAGATCGTCGCGGTGGTACGGGGTCCCGACGAGGCCGCGTCGGTGCGGGCCGTCGACCCCGACGCCGAGATCGCGGTCGCCGACGTGGCCGACCCGGAGGCGGTCCGACGCGTCCTGCCGATCGGCGACAGCACGGTCGACGTCGTGCACGCTGCCGGCGTGATCCACCCGCGCCGGGCGGCCGAGTTCGACGCCGTCAACGACCGGGGTACCGCGAACGTGGTGGCCGCCGCCCGCCGGGCCGGGGTTCGCAGGTTCGTGCACGTGTCGTCCAACTCACCGTTCGGCACGAACCCGAGCCCGCGCGACACCTTCGGCGAACACGAGCCGTACCATCCGTACCTCGGCTACGGCCGGTCGAAGATGGCCGCCGAGCTCCACGTGCTCGACGCCGTCGAGGCGGGCCTCGACGCGGTGATCGTCCGCCCCACGTGGTTCTACGGGCCGTGGCAGCCGGCTCGCCAGACCGCCTTCTTCGCGATGGTGCGCGCCGGTCGGTTCCCCGTGTTCGGCGACGGCGGGCAGCGTCGCTCGATGGTGTACGTGGACAATCTGGTGGACGGTGTGCTCGCCGCCGAGCAGGCCGCGGGCGCGACCGGACGCGCCTACTGGATCGCCGACGCCGAGCCGTACCGGATGAACGAGATCGTCGCCGCCGTGCGGGGTGCGCTCACCGAACACGGGCTCGCATGTCGCGACGCCGTGCTGCGGCTGCCGCCGGTCGTCGGTGCCGTCGCGGAGCGCGCCGATCGGGCGATCCAACGGCTCGGCGGCTACCAGCAGCAGGTGCACGTGCTCGGCGAACTGCGCCACACGATCGCCGTGGACATCGGTGCCGCCCGGCGCGATCTCGGCTACGAACCGTCGGTGGCCCTCGACGACGGCATGCGCCGCAGCGTGCGGTGGTGCCTCGACCAGGGGTTCGAGCTGTGACGCTCGCACTCGTGACCGGCGGCAGCGGGTACGTCGGCTCGCTGTTCGTGGCCCGCCTGCGCGAGCACGGCCACCGCGTGCGCGTGCTCGACCTCGCGGACGCCCACGACCGACCGGCCGACGTCGAGTTCGTGCGCGGCGACATCCGCGACCGCGCCGTCGCCCGTACGGCCGTCGACGGGGTCGACGTCGTGTTCCACAACGTCGCCCAGGTGCCGCTGGCCCGCGACGCCGAGCTGCTGCGCACCGTCAACGTCGACGGCACCCGCATCCTCCTCGAGACGGCTCGCGACGCGCGTGTCGCCAAGGTCGTGCACACCTCGTCCAGCGCGATCTTCGGCGTCCCGCGAGCCAACCCGGTGCTCCCCGGGACGGTCCCGCACCCGATGGAGGCCTACGGCCAGGCCAAGCTCGAGGCGGAGTGGGCGTGTCTCGCGGCGGCGGCCGACGGGTTCGACGTGTCGATCGTGCGGCCGCGCACCGTGCTCGGACACGGTCGACTCGGCATCTTCGGGATCCTGTTCGACTGGATCGCCGACGGCGCCGATCCGGTGGTCCTCGGCGACGGCCGCAACCGCTACCAGTTCGTGCACGCCGACGACCTCGCCGAGGTGTGCCGCCGGGAGGCCGAGCAGAGCGGGCCCGCCGTGTTGAACGCAGGTGCACCCGCGTTCGGGACGATGGGCGAGTCCCTGGAGCGGCTGTGCGTGCACGCCGGCACCGGCAGCACCGTTCGCCGACTCCCCGCCGGGCCCGCGGCGGTCGCCATGCGGGTGGGGTCCTTCGCCGGCGTGTTGCCGTTCGCGCCGTACCACTGGCTGATGTACGCGAGGTCGATGTGGTTCGATCTCGACCACCTCGGCGACCGGCTCGGATGGATCCCCGAACGCACGAACGACGAGATGTTCCGGGAGAGCTACGACTGGTTCTGCGCCAACCGGGAGGCCACCCGCCGGCAGGGCGCGTCGCACCACCGCCGCAGCGCTCGCCAGGGGGCGCTCGCGCTCGCCAAGCACCTCACCCGGTTCGCACCTCGGGCACGATGAGGTCCGTCCTCCTCCGGCTCGGACGCGATCGGGGCCTGTGGCTGCTCGCCGCGCTCGCGTACCTCCCGGCGCTCACGGCCGCTCCCGGTCGGATGCCGGCCGACAGCAAGCTCTACCTGTACCTCGACCCGCAACGGCTGATGAGCGACGGGTTCCACAACTTCGACCCCCGGCAGTTCGCCGGGTGGGTGCCGCACCAGCACATCGCCTACCTGTGGCCGTCGGGCCCCTGGTTCTCGGCGTTCGAGATCATCGGGATCCCCGATTGGATCGCCCACCGGCTCTGGATCGGCACGCTGCTGCTCCTCGCCGGGCTCGGGGTGCGATGGGTCGCGGGGCTGCTCGGCCTCTCCCCCGGCGGTGCGCTCGTCGCCGCCGTCGGCTACCAGTGCTCGCCGTACCTCCTCCCGTACGTGTCGCGCACCTCGGTGATGCTGCTGCCCTGGGCCGGGCTGGGGTGGATCGTGGGGCTCACCGTGCTGGCGACCCTGCGGTCGCGCTGGCGGCACGCAGCCCTGCTCGCCCTCGTGGTCTTCACCGTCGGCGCCGTCAACGCGACCGCGCTCGCGATGATCGTGCCGGCGCCGGTCCTCTGGTTGGTGCACGCCGCCTGGTCGGGGACGACCAGCTGGCGGAACGCGACGGCCACCGCGCTGCGCGTCGGAGTCCTGTGCACCGTCGTCTCGCTGTGGTGGATCGCCGCGCTCCTGCTGCAGGGCCGCCATGGCGCCGACGTGCTGGCGTACTCCGAGACGCTCGAGGCCGTCACGTTCACGTCGACCTCGAGCGAGGTGCTGCGCGGCCTCGGCTACTGGTTGTTCTACGTCCGCGACCCGTTCGCCGCGACCACCACGGCCGCGGCCGATCACCTGGTGTCTGGGCGCACCGTGACCATCGGGCTGGTCGTCGTCCTGATCGGGCTCGCGGGACTCGTGCTCACCCGGTGGGCCGAACGCCGCTTCGCGGCGCTGCTCGTCGGCACCGGCGTCGTCCTCGGTGTCGGCCTGCACCCGTTCGACGATCCGTCCCCGTTGATGCGGATCCTCACCGGGGGCGGCGAGAGCGGTCTCGCCCTCGCTCTGCGCAGCAGTACCCGCGCCGTCCCGATGAGCGTGCTCGGGCTCGCCCTCGGCGCCGGCGCGCTCGTCACGGCTGCCCGGCGCTTCGACCATCGCCTCGATCGTGGACCGTCCGTGCCCCTGCAGCCCTCGACCGCAGCGGGCGTGGCGGTCGTCGTGCTCGCCGTGGCCGGCCTCCCTGCCCTCTGGACGGGCGGGTTCGTCGACCCGGCCCTCGAGCGTGACCAGCACCCACCGGCCGCGTGGCTCGACGCCGTCGCCGACCTCGACGCCCGCGCCGAGGGCCATCGCGTGCTCCAGGTCCCGGGCGCCGAGTTCGGCGCGTTCCGGTGGGGGTACACCGTCGACCAGCCGATCCCCGGGCTCTCCGACACACCGCTCGTCACCCGCGACCTGCTCCCGCTCGGGAGCCCGCCGGCCATGGACCTGCTGTACGCGCTCGACGATCGCTTCCAGCAGGGGACCCTCGAGCCCGCCGCGGTGGCACCGATCGCCCGGCTGCTCGGCGCCGCGACCGTCTGGCTGACGAACGATCTCGCGTACGACCGGTTCCGCACCCCGCGCCCCGACACCGTCGCCGAGCTGTTCCGCGACGGCGCCGACGGGCTCGCCAGGCCGCGGATGTTCGGTGATCGGGCGGTGAACCGGGCCGAGGTGCCCGTGGTCGACGAGGAGTGGATCCGGCGCCACGGCGACCCGACGGCGCTCGAGCCGGTGTGGCTCCTCGACGTCGACGATCCCGTTCCCGTCGTGCGGGCTGCGACACGGGAACTGTTGCTGGTCGGCGACGGCGCCGGCGCGGTCGACGCCGCGGCAGCCGGACTGCTGCGCCCCGACCACCTCGTCCGTTCCGCGAGCACGCTCGACGACGACGAGCTCGCGCTGGCGGTCGAACGGGCCGACATCGTGGTCGTGACCGATACCGACCGCCCCCGGGCGCGGCACTGGCGCGGCTCACAGGACACGCTCGGGTTCACCGAGGACGGCAGCGGCCGCCCGGGCGTGCTGCGGACCGCCGACGGCGACGCACGCCTGGAGTACGCGGCCCGCGATGGCAGCGACCACCGGACGATCGCCGTGCAGCGCGGCCCGGTGACGGCACGCGTGACGGGGTACGGCGAGCCGTTCGCCTACCGCCCGGAGGATCGGGCGGCGATGGCGCTCGACGGCGACACCTCCACGGCCTGGCGGGTCGCCGACCGCTTCGACGCGATCGGCGAAGCGATCGAGCTCGAGCTGGAGGCGCCGACCGACCACCTCGTCCTCCGGCAACCCGACACGGCGCCCGGCGCCCGCCGGATCACCATGGTCGACGTCGTCGTCGACGGTGGACCCACGCGTCCGGTCCCACTCGACGAGCGGTCGCTCCACGATCCGGGGCAACGGATCGACCTCGACGCTCCCGGGTCGACCGTCCGGATCACGATCGCGGCCACCGACGCCACCCCGGGGCACCCCGAAGCGTGGGGGTCGGTCGGGTTCGCCGTCGTCGACGCCGGTCTCGGCCCGACCACCGAGGTCGTCCGGGCGCCGATCGTCGGGCTCGACCGGACCCCACCGGAGACCCCGGTCGCCATCGTCCTCACCCGGGAACGGGTGCGCCCCACCGACCGCTGGCGCGCCGACCCCGAGGACGTCTTGCGCCGCGAGGTCGTCCTCCCGCACGAACGCGAGATGGCCGCGGCGTTCACGGTCCGGCTGGATCGGCGCGCCGCCGACGACGTGCTCGCCGACCTGCTCGGGATCGCCGGTGCGGTGGCGTCGGCCCGGCTGCCCGGCACCCCCGGGGCTGCCGGGTGGGCGGCCGTCGACGGCGACGACTCGACGGCGTGGGTGAGCCCGTTCGGCAGCGCGGTGGGCGCGACCTTGCTGGTGCCGACCGTGCCCGGCGCCGAGGTCGACGAGCTGGTGGTGACCCAACGCCTCGACCCGTGGTACTCGACGATCACGGGCCTGCGCATCCACGACCCGGACGGCGGACATCTCGATGTGGTGGTCCCGGCGCCGGACGCCCAGGGACGCTCGACCATCGGACTCGGCACCGCCGTCGACGGGCCCGTGACCGTCGAGGTCACCGAGGTCGACGAACGGACCACCATCGACCGGCGCTACGGGGAGCCGACCGTCCTCCCCGTCGCGATCGCCGGCATCGCCGGCGCCGGGATCGCCGCCGCCGACGTCCCCGACGTGCTCGACACCGGGTGCCGGGACGACCTCGTCCGCATCGACGGGGCACCGGTCGCACTCCGCGTCACCGGCCCGATCGGCGATCTGCTGCGCGGCGATCCCGCCCGGGTGACCGCGTGCGACGACCCGTCGCTCGCGATCCCGGCCGGCGCGGTGCTGGTCGAGACCGCGCCCGGGGCGACGACCGGCCTGCAGATCGACCGGGTGGTGCTCGCCGACCTGCCGGCCGCGGCCGACGCCGACGCCGACCCCGGGCTCGCGGCGCCGGTGGTGCGTCCGGGCGCCGAGGTGCTGCGCTCCGAGCGCACGACGCGCACCGTCGCCGTCGACGCGTGCCCGGTCGGGTGCTGGTTCGTCCTCGGCGAGGGGTACAACCCGGCGTGGCGGGCAACGGTGGACGGTGCCCCGCTCCCCGGGCCGAGCATGGTCGACGGTGGGTTCAACGGGTGGTGGCTCGCGCCGTCCGACGAGGCCCGCACGGTGACCGCGGTGTGGTCACCGCAGCCCGTGCTCACGACCGCGCTCACGCTCTCGGTGATCGGCCTCGCACTCGTCGGTGGGCTGGTCGCCGTCGACCGACGCCGGCGACCGCTCGCCGACCCGGATCGCCCCTCGTTCGCCCGCCGGGGCGAGCGCACACCGGTCGACCGGCGGCGACTGACGGTCGTCGGGCTGGCCTGGTGCGTCCTCGCCGGCCTGGTCGTCGCACCGCTGTGGGCGCTCGTCCCGATCCCCGTCGTGGCGGTCACGCTGCTGACCCGGTCGACGCGCCCGGCGGGATTCGTCGCCCTCGGCCTCGGTGTGGTGGGGGCGGTCACGATCGTGTGGCGGGTCGTGCAGTGGCGACCGTTCCCCGACGCCGGATGGGTGCTCGACTTCGACGACCTGCACCGGCCCGGTCTGTTCCTCGTCACGGCCCTGCTGGCGACCGCGGTGCTGCCCGACCGCGCACCAGGTCGACGATCGTGACGGCGGCCAGCACGACCACCACCGGCTCCATCGCGATCCGGAACCGGTGCGCCCCGTAGAACAGCGCCGAGACGAGGACGGTCGTCACCACGGGGAGCACGAGCACCGACAGGTACCGGCGGTCGACGCGCATCGCGCCGACGGCGGCGAGTGGCAGGAGCAGCCAGAACGCCACGATCCCGGCACGCACGGCCCATGGCTCGCGCTCTTCTCCCTCGGCGTGCGCGATCAGTAGGTCGATCGCCGTGAGATCGAACGACCGGGCGACCCGTCGGACCATCATCGGGGGGAGGGCGGCGGCGTTGTCGGCGATGAACGCGAAGGCGGCATCGCGCTGGAGCGCACTGCGCACCGACGGTTCGGTCTCGGCGTAGCTGGGGTGCTCCCACACGCACCCGACGAACCACCCGGCGACATAGGGCCCCTCGAAGGTCTCGGTGCAGTACGCACCGAGCAGCGTGGTGCCGTCGTTCGTGGTCAACAGGACGGGCCGCTCGAACCGGGTCAGGTTGAACGCCGTCCAGGGCATCACGACCGCGCCGGCGGCGACCGCCATCGCCGTCGCCGCACCGAGCGCCCGTCGGCGTCCGATCCCGGTGCGCACGACGACGATCCATGCGAGCGGCACGAACAGGGCGAGTTCGCTCCGGGTCAGCGTGGCGAGGCCGACCAGGACGCCGAACACGACCGCGCGCCGGACGTCGACCCCTCCCTGCAGGTCGAGCAGCACGATCAGTGCGGCGACCACGAGGACGGCTGCCAGGCTCTCGGCCATCACCAACCCGTCGTTCATCCACAGGTTCGGGTACACGGCGGCCAGCCCCGCCGCCACCAGCCCCACCCGATCACCACCGATGCGACGGCCGAGGACGCCGATCAGCACCACGAGGGCGACGCCGAGCAGCACCGTGCCGAGTCGCTGCCAGCGGACCGGGTCGTCACCGAAGCTGAACGGGGCCAGCACGATCGAGGTCAGCGGCCCGTGCTCGGCGGCGGGGACGTCGACGAAGACGTCGCGGAACCAGCGCCCCTGGGTGAGCTGGCGCGCCTGGGCGCTGTAGTACAGCGAGTCGTTGAGCAGGAGCTCCTGGTCCCACTTCACGAACCACCAGCGCAGCAACCGCCAGCCGGCGGCGACTGCGGTGATCGCGGCGAGCCGCCGGGCGAAGTCGGACACGGAGCGCGAGTCTGTCATCGTTATGATCTGGCGTTCGTGACCCCTCCACCGCGCCGTTGCCTGTCCGTGGTCGTGCCCTGCTACGACGAGGTGAACACGGTGACCACCCTGCTCGACCGGGTGCTCGACTCGCCCTGGGTGGCCGAGGTGATCGTCGTCGACGACGGGTCGACCGACGGCACCCGCGACGTCCTCGCCACCTACGCGGACGGCCCCGGGAGCGCCGACCGGCCGGTACGGCCCCGGGTGCTGCTGCACCCGGCGAACCGTGGCAAGGGTGCGGCCCTGCGAACCGGGTTCGCCGCCGCGACGGCCGACTTCGTGATCGTCCAGGACGCCGATCTCGAGTACGACCCCGCCGAGTACCCGATCGTGCTCGAACCGCTCCTGTCCGGTGACGCCGACGTGGTGTTCGGTTCGCGCTTCGCGTCCAGCCGACCGCACCGCGTGCTCTACTTCTGGCACTCGGTCGGCAACAAGTTCCTGACGCTGCTGTCGAACATGTTCACCGACCTCAACCTGACCGACATGGAGACCTGCTACAAGGCGTTCCGACGCGAGGTGATCCAGGGCATCGAGATCGAGGAGGACCGGTTCGGCTTCGAGCCCGAGATCACCGCCAAGCTCGCCCGTGGCCGCTGGCGGATCTACGAGGTCGGCATCTCGTATGCCGGTCGGAGCTACGACGAGGGCAAGAAGATCGGATGGCGCGACGGGGTCCGGGCCCTGTACTGCATCGTCCGGTACAGCTCGGTCGGCGAGCGCCTGCGTCGCTGAGGCTGGGTCGGAACACGTCAGACCGGGTCGCACTGGCCGACGTTGGCCGCCCAGTGCGGGTCGTCGAGCCAGTCCCCGTCGAGCCACACCGCCGGGTCGGGCGGGACGATGCTCGGGTACCGCGTCGACAGTTCGTCGAGGAACCACGCCGTCCAGCGGGCCGAGCCCTGCGGGCACACGTGCACGCCGTCGAGCATGCGCTCGGGGATGCCGTCGCCGTCGGCGTCGATCACCATCTCGGTGCCCCACACCGGTGAGGCGTCGAGGAAGTGCACCCGCGTCGGGTCGGCGAGGGCGAGCTCGGCGGCCAGCCGACGCGGCCACTGCCGCTCGTCGGTCTCGAGCTCGGGGTCGACGGGGGGTCGGTCCACGAAGACGACGTCGGCGCCGGCCGCGAGCGAGATCTCGACGAAGCGCTCGTGGTGGGCACGGATCTCGTCGGCATCGCCGACGTCCCAGAGCGACACGTACCACACCGACAGATCCGCGTCCGCGAACTCGATCGCGGTGAGCACGTCGGGGTTGGCGATCGACTGACCGGGGAAGGTGCGGTCGTCGAGCTCGACACCGGTCGCGGCGAGTGCCTCCCCGAGTGGGAGCGCCGAGAAGATCGCCACGGAATCGCCCTGGAACAGGATGCGCCGAACCGGCCGGTCCGACGACACGGGCCCCGCCACCGCGCCCAGCAGATCGACCGCCGGGTCGACCGGAGGGTCGACGAACACGATGTCGCCCGGCCCCGGGAACCGCAGATCACCCGACCCGTCCGCGCCGATCGACTCATCCCCGTCGATCGGCGCGGACGGTTCGAGGGGTGGGGGCGGGACGGTGGTGGCAGGTGGTCGGACGAGCGCCAGATCGGTGCGACCCAGCTCGGGCCGATCGGGGAGCGACACGCGAGTCGTCACCACGACGGCGACCGTGGTGGCGGCGAGGCTCGTCGCCACCGCGATCGGGATCACCCGACCCGGGAGCCGGAGTCCGAACGTGCGGGCGGGACGCTCGACGAACCGGTACGACAGCTCCGCACACCCGACCGTGAGCGCCAGGACGACGAGCGCGCGGGCGAGGCCCGTGTCGACCGGACCGAGCCGGTCGGGGGTCAACAGCACGATCAGCGGCCAGTGCCACAGGTACCACCCGTAGCTGCGCTGGCCGATCCAGACCAGGGGGCGCACCCGCAGCACCGCCGCGAGCGGGCCGGCGTGCTCGCTGGCCGTCACGATCGCGGCGAGCGCCACGACGGCGAACGCCGTGAACCCGCCGCGGTACATCCACCCGGCCCGGTCGTCGGCGAGCGCCAGCGCGAGCAGCACCGCGACGGCCGCCAGCGGTCCGACGACCCGGACCACCCCGGCCGCGAGCGGTGGGCGGGTCCGGCCGGGACGGATCACGATCGCACCGATCGCACCGATCAGGAGGGCCTGGACCCGGGCGTCGGTCCCGAGATACGCGCGGGACGGGAACGCCGGGTCGTACAGCACGACCATCGCCACGGCGGACGCGACCGCGCCGACCGCCGCGACCCACAGGAGCCTCCGCCGCACCCGCTCCCCGCGCACCGTCATCGCCACGAGGCCGACCGCGAGCGGCCACACCACGTAGAACTGCTCCTCGACGGCGAGCGACCACATGTGCGTGAGCGGCGACGGCGGGCCGAACTGGGCCCAGTAGCCGGACCCGTCGACGACGAAGCGCCAGTTCGCCCACGACGTCAGCGAGGCGATCGCGTCCCAGCGGAGCGACACCCGTTCGACCGGTGTGGCGAACCACCACGCGTACAGCGCGAGCGCGCCGAGCAGGACCACGATCGCGGGGAGGATCCGCCGGACGCGCCGCACCCAGAAACGTCCCAACGCCACCCGGCCACTCCCCTCCACCTCGAGCAGCAGCAGGGCGGTGATCAGATACCCCGACAGCACCATGAAGAGGTCGACACCGAGGAAACCACCCCGCATCCACGGGGCACCGAGGTGATAGGCGATCACCGCGAGCACGGCGACCGCCCGCACCCCGTCGAGGCCGGGTCGGAAACCGAGCGCGGGTCCGGACGGTGCGGAACCGGTGACGCTCATCGGCGGGCCGCCAGCACCTCGCACAGCCGAGGTTCCGCCGGTGGGCCGGTCGTCAGGTCGGCCGCGACGAGCACGTCGTCGTCGCCGGGGACGGTGGGATCGAAGAAGACGACCCGGTCGGGCGCCGTCACGGAGAGCTCGCCGACGACCGGGTCGGCGACGAGCTCGACGACGTCACCGGCGCGCAGGGGCCCGGCGCCCGTCTCGACGACCCGCTCCCCCGCGACCCACAGTGCCAGCGCGGCGTCGTCGCCGACGCGGGTGATCTCGATCGACCACCGGCCCGCATCCACCAACGTCCCCGGCGCGCTCACCGTCCCGCGCAGCACCCGACGTCCCTCCGCCCGCTCCAGGGCCACCCAACGACCCTGCTCGGCCACGTAGACACCCGCACATCCTGACGCGAGCGCGACGACCCCGTCACGCGGCACTTCGTCGAGGTCGTCGAGCGCCACCAGGCCCGGCCGCGGCGTCGGGAAGACCCACGCATCGACCCGGTAGCGCAGCTCGTGGAACCCGGGGGACTTGAGCCCGAGCGCCCACGTCCCGAGCGAGGCGTTGACCCAGACGCCCCACACCACCGTGACGACGACGAGCACCCGCATCGCGGGAGGTGTCGACAGGGTGCGGATCCCGATCGCCGCGGCGACGACGAGGAAGGGGAGGACGTCGACGAGGTAGCGGTTGGCGACGAAGCCGATGACGAAGCTCGGTGCCGCCCCGATCGCCAGGCCGGCGATCACCCCGAGCAGCGCCCAGCGACGTCGACGCACGAGCCAGACGACGCCGACGACGGCCAGGGCGAGGAGCACGGGTGCCGCGACGGTGAGCGAGGACGCCGGTGTGATCGTCTCGACCGGGTACGGACCGACGTCGCTCGCGAGGGGTCCGAACCGGACGCCGGGCACCAGTCGCTCGAATCGGATCGTGTCCGGCCGCAGGTACTGCAAGAGGGTCGTCGGCAGGAACCGGAGGGAGAAGAAGCTGCCGTCGTTGCCGGCGAACCACGCGGCCCGTTCCGGATCCTGCAGGGTGAGCACCTGTCGTTCGGCGGGGAGGTCGAGCAGGGAGCCGAACATCGCCAGGTTGAGTGCGACGTGAGTCCCGATCGCACCGAGGGCCGCACCCACCAGCGCGCCGGCCGCCCGGAGGTCGCGCCGCCGGATCACGATCGCCACGACGATCGTGGCGACGGCCACGCCGATCCCGACCGACGCCCGGGTGAGCACCACCGCCGCCGCCGCCAGCGCCGCACCGAGCCACCACCGGGTCGCGACGACGCCGTCCCGGTGCAGGATCTCCAGCAGACACACCGCGGCGACGACCGCCGCCGTGCAGGCCCACAGCTCGGTCTCGTGGTACACGCTGATCCAGCCCGGCAGGAACAACACCGGCGAGCCGATCACGGCGCCGACGAACGCAGCCGTGCGCCACGGCCCGGCCGGGTGCGGTGGCCGATCGGTGATCCGCGCCACGGTCCGACCGGCGACGTCGAGCAGGCGGTACGCCCAGGTCGCCAGCACGACCAGGGCGACCAGCATCGACGCGAGCGCCAGCCGCCCGTCGAACAGACGGGTGCCGAACAGGCCGTCGATGATCGCCGTCGGGAGACGAGCCAACGCCGGCGCCGGCCCGTAGTACAGGTACGTGCGGTCGTCGACGACGAAGCCCTCGACGCCCGCGACGGCCGGGTCGACGTGGAGTCGGCCGTGCACGAACGCCCGGGCCTGCTCGTCGTGGAAGTCGGCGCTGAACCCGGCCCGGGCGAACAGGCGCCACGGTCGCCACGCCGTCGCGACGAGCCAGAACACGGCGACACCGCCGATGGCGAGGGCTCGCGCGACGTGCTGGGCGCGGCGGCGCGGATCGTCGGGCGCGAGGCGCTCCCACACGGTCTAACGCCGGTACACCCAGGAGCGCAGGAGCGCGAACCGCACGATGGCGACGATGCCCCAGGTGACGACGAGGACCGCGACCTCGGTGCCCAGCCGGCCGCCCGCGAGGGCGAGTCCGACGCTCGCGAGCGCGAGCGAGAGGACGTACAGCGCGAGGCTCCCCGAGACGTGCCACCACCTTCCGGCGGCATCGCGCCGACGGAACGTGAAGCGCCGGTTCGCCCAGAAGTTGAGCACCGACGCGACCGTGAACCCGACGACGTTCGCGGGGATCGGGCCGAGACGATCGCGCAGCACGAGGAACAGACCGAGCGCAGCCACCGTGGAGACGGCGCCGATCAGCGCGAACGTGACCGTCTGGCGACCGAAGTCGTCGCGGAGCGGCTCGCGCTCGAGCCCGCCGAGGTCGACCCAACCGCGCCCGCGCAGGAACCGCCACACCATCCGGCGGACACCGCGCAGATCACCCAACGCGGTCGAGCGGATGTCCACCCGGCTGTCGGGGTCGTCCACCCAGTCCACCGGCACCTCGTGGACCCGGAGCCCGTTGTGCTCGGCGAGCAGCAACAGCTCGGTGTCGAAGAACCAGGCCTCGTCGTCCACCGCGGGCAGGAGGCGCTGGACGACGTCGCGCCGGGCGGCCTTGAACCCGCACTGCGCATCGCGGAAGCGGACGGCGAACACGCCTCGCAGGAGCAGGTTGTAGCACCGCGAGATGATCTCGCGCTTCGGGCCCCGCGCCACGGCCGACCCGGAGCTGAGCCGCGACCCGACCGCGAGGTCGGAGTGCCCGCTGACGAGCGGCGCGACCAACGGCAGCAGGCCGGTCAGCCCGGTCGAGAGATCGACGTCGACGTAGCACACGACGTCGGCGTCGGATGCCGCCCAGGCGGCACGCAGTGCGCGTCCCCGACCCTTCTCGTCGAGGTGGAGCACGCGGACCCGGTCGAGGCGTCCGGCGAGGTCGTGCGCCACCTCGAGGGTCCGGTCGGTCGAGGCGTTGTCGACCACGACGATGGACCAGTCGAAGGGGAACTCGGCGTCGAGGTAGGCGTGCAGCCGTTCGATGCTCGTGCCGAGCACGTGTTCCTCGTTGTACACCGGGACGGTCACCTCGACCCTCGCGCCCCCCGCCCGCGGAGCACTCACGGGAGCGGCTCCGCGAACACGGCGAGTCCGAGCCCGCGCCAGCGCGCGTCGAGGTCGACGTAACGGCCGGTGTCGACCCCGAGCGCGGGCGTCAGGTCGATCGAGCCGGCGGCGGCGAGCGGGCCGAGGTCGAAGAGCGTGGCGTCGTCGGGAACGCCGATCACGCCAGGGTCGGCCTCACGCATCCAGCTCGCGAGACGCCCCTCCAGCCCGTCGAGCTCCTCTCGTTCCACGGGCGTCAGGCCGGGCTGGAAGGCGACCCGTTCGACGCCCGGCTGGATCACCAACGCCTCCTCGGCGTCGCGCACGTAGACCCGCAGGTCCGCGTCGCCGGTGAAGCGCCGCCGCTCCCCCATCTGGCGCACGAGACCCTCCTCGTCCACCACGAACGGGACTCCCGCCCGCTGCAACCCCGCCTTGGTCGGCGCCGTGAACGGTTCGGCGAACCGCAGCCCGGAGGCGTCGAACAGCACGACGCCGCGGCCGCGCAGGACGTCGAGCTGATCGACCAGGCCGCGGATCCGGGGGATGTCGCCGCGGAACCCGACCGGTCCGGCGTCGTGGGCGTGGAACGGCACCGTGGCGAGCGCGCCGACGACGACCAGCGCCGACGCGGCGACCGGGACCCGCCGCCGGGCGCGGGCGATGAGGTCGGCAGCCTGATCGGTACCGCGGACGACGGCCATCCGGTCGAGCAGCTCGCGGCCGAGTCCGACGACGAGCACGACCGTGGTGACCACCGCGATCGGCCACAGCCACCGCAGCTTGTGCGGCGACACACCGAGCCGGTCGATCGGTGTGATGACCGTCGTGACGGTGGCGAGCGCGAGGGCGACGAGCACCACCACCGCGCCCGAGGCCACGACCCGATCGGTGCGCGGGATCGCACGGACGAGCACCACCACGACGAGTCCGAGCAGCGCGACCAGGGCGACGACCGACAAGACGAGGCCAGCCAGCCCGGGGACGACGATCTCGGGTCCGTCCGGTCCGTCGCTCCACTGGGTGACGGGGATCGTGTCCATCATGCCGGGTCGCGTCCACCACGGAGGGAGCGCGACCACGCCGGCGACGAGCCGCACGCCCAGGTCGAACCCCGTGCGCGTCGCCTCACCACCCGCCCCCGACGCGGCGAGGCGCGACAGGTTGCCCTGCCCCGATCCGAACAGCTGCTCCAGGATGGGTTGCGACCAGGCGAGCACACCCACGCCGGCGGCGAGCCCGATCGGGCGCCAGGCGTCGCGTCGCCGACGGTGACCGACGGCGATCGCGCCGAGGAGCACCATCGCCGGTGCCAAGAAGACGTAACTCAGGTGGGTCTGCACGCAGAACGAGGCGACCAGCACGGCCCACGGCAGCATGCCGTCGTGGCCGGCGACCGTGCCCCACACGAGCACCAGCACCAGCAGGAACGGCAGCATCAGCAGGTTGGGCTGCCACGGGTCGTAGAGCAGCTCGCTGCCGATCGACCAGGCGAACCAGGCGGTCGCCGCCATCACGACCGTCATCACGGCACGCCCGCCGAAGCGTTGCGCCGACCAGGCGATCGCCCACACGACACCGATCTGCAGCGCCGCGACACCGAAGGCGACGCCCGGACCGGCACCGAGCACGCGCACGGGTAGCGCCAACACGTCGAACAGCAGCGGGCCGGGGTGGTTGACGTCGACGCTGGAGCTGATCGACGCCGACGACCACGTCCCGAGCCACGGATGATGCGCCGTCATGACGTCGCGGGCGCGGATCTCGATGAGCGCGTTGTCGCCGATCGGAAGGTAGCCGCGCCGGACGCCGCGGGCCGCGGCCAGGGCGATCGGGACCGACACGACGACCGCGAGGAGCTGCCACGCCCGTGGCCGCCGCTCCGTCACGGGGCGGCTCCGGGCGGGACCAGGAACACGGCGGTCTCCTGGCCCAGCACGAGCATCCTCGCCATCGCCTCGGCGGCATCGCGGCCGACCCGCTCGTCGTTCGAGACGAGGAACAGGTTCGAGTCGACGAGGGGGACGAGGTCGTCGAGCCCGTCGGCCCGCAGCGCGTCGATCGCCGTCCGGCGCAGCTCGTCGTACTCGGCCAGCTGCGCGGGCGACCGCGGCTCGACGAGGGCGATCTCGGTGGCGTCGTCGCGAACCCGCCAGTCGTCGAGGAAGATGCCGGTCGCCAGGTGGACGCCGACGTCGGCATCGTCGGGATCGAGCACACGCTGCGGCGTCACCGGCACCCGCCACGCCTCGGGAACACCGACGTGGAGCCCGCTCCGCTCGAGCTCGTTCACGAGGCCGTACCCCTGGCTGCCGAAGAAGTAGGCGTCGGTCCAGGTGACCAGGTAGCGCGCGTCCTCGACGCGCGTCGAGTCGTCCGGGTCGTCCGGGTCGTCGGGCGCGGCGGCGGTCGGGAGTCCTTCACCACGCTCGAGCGCCTGCAGGGTCGGGACGAGCACCGCACCGAGCGAGTCCGAGAGGTGGACCTCGGGCGGCTCGGCGTCCGCGGCCTCGACCGTGGCCGCGACCACCGCGGCGACCATCACGACCACGGCGAGTGTCTCGGCCCCCAGCCGGAGCACGCGGCCGGTGCGCGGCGGGATGCGGTCGCGCAGCGCCACCAGGAGCGTCCAGGCGACGGCGACGAACAGCACCGTCGCGGTGATCCACGCCCACAAGGTCAGGTAGAACCACACCTTGCCGAAGATCCGCGACATGTTGAACACGCCGACCGCCAGCGCGAGGGCGACGACCCCGTGCAGCCGGACGAGCGGTCCGTGGCGCATCCACCACGCGAGCACGGCCGTACCGACCCACACGAGCAGCACCACGAGACCCAGCCAGACGCGCCGCTCGGGGTCGAAGCTGGCGGTGACGAACGCCGACGGGTCGGTGAACATCCGCAGGAACCCGTCGACCGGGTCGAGGTGGCGGAGCGTGAGCTCGAGGCCCGCCCGCAGACCGATCGCCGGCTCGCCCGGGGACGTGAAGTGCTCGATCAGCATCCGTACGTTGCCCGGTGATCGGCGGACCTGGTCGACGAGTGGCGGGATCCACAGCACCACCCCCACGACGCCCGCCGTCAACGACGAGTTGAGGAGCGGTCCCCGCTCGAGCGGCGTGGCGTTGCGGATGTTGACGCCCATGGAGACGGCGGCGAGCACCACCATCGCCACCCCGAGCAGCAGGTACGGCACGTGGGTCTGGACGCACAGCGTCGCCGCCGCCACGAGGACCGCCATGAGCCGGTGGTCCCCGAGCAACACCGACCACGTGGCGAGCAACACCACCAACCACCACAGCAGGGGGGCGTACGGGTTCCAGGGCTCGACGAACAGCTCGACCCCGAACCCGCGGACCAGGAGGGCGAGCACGCCGGCGACCACCGCGACACCGACCCGGCCGCCCCGCCGGGCGCCGATGATCAGGGCGGTCAGCACGGCGAGCAGGTTCACGACGGCACTCGCCATCTGCAGCGCCCAGGCGGACGCGCCGAACAGCCGGTACGGACCGGCCCACA
>SKSP01000300.1 GCA_007122945.1 Ilumatobacteraceae bacterium
GTTCGGGTTCGGGTGCGGGTGGGGTGCGGGTGGGGTGGGGGTGCGGGCGGGGCGCCGGGTTACAGGAGCTCGGCGGCGAGGCTGGCGACGTCGCTGCGCTCGCAGGCGGTGAGCGTCACGTGCCCGAAGCACGACCGGTCGGCGAACGCGGCGGTCAGCACGGCGAGGGCGTTGTTCGACTCGCCGAGGTACGGCGCGTCGATCTGGCTGGTGTCGCCGGTGAACACGACCTTGGTGCCCTCCCCGGTCCGGGTCAGGATCGTCTTCAGCGTCGTCGGCTCCAGGTTCTGGGCTTCGTCGATCACCACCATCTGGCGCTGGAGCGACCGGCCGCGCAGGAACGTGACCGACTCGAGCGACAGCTGGCCGCGCCGGGTGAGCTCCTCGACGAGCCGGCTGGCGTCGTTGCTGCTGCCCTGGTCGGTGAGCGCGACGATCGCGTCGTGGATCGCCGCCATCCACGGGTCGAGCTTCTCGTCGAGGCCGCCCGGGAGGAACCCGACGTCGGCCCGACCGACCGGGACGAGCGGCCGGTAGATCGCGACGCGCTCGTAGCGCTGTTGCTCGACGACCTGCTCGAGCGCCGCCGCGATCGCGAGCAGCGTCTTGCCGGTGCCGGCGCGTCCGTCGAGCGCCACGACCGACACCTCCGGATCGAGCAGCAACTCGAGTGCGAAGCGTTGCTCCTTGCTGCGTGGCCGGAGGCCCCAAGCCTCGGGGACGCTCTGGGGGAGCAGGACGAGTTCGTCGTCGCAGCGGCGCGCGAGCGCGGATTGCGAACCCGACCGCAGCACCACGAACTCGTTCTCGCCGACCGGGCCGGCACCGATCACGTCGTCGAGGGCATCCGCCGCGATCGCGCCGCTCGCGTACAGGCAGTCGATGATCTCGTACGGTGTCTCGATCACCGACCAGCCGATGCGTCGCTCACTCGGCGCGGAGCGGCTCGGACGGTGCTCGGCGGCGGAGATCCCGAGGTGGGCGGCCTTGATCCGCAGGCCGGCGTCGTTGGACACCATGGTGGTCGGGCCGTGTTCGGCCTGGCCGAGCGCTGCGCCGATGATCCGGTTGTCGGGCACCGCGGGATCGAGCCCGTGCTCGACGAGCAGGTGCCGACGGATGCCGTTGATCTCGATCTGCAGCGTGCTGTCGCCGACGGGCACCGGGTGGGCGAGTGACCCACCGTGAGCGATCCGCAGCTCCTCGATCGCCCGGAGTGCCGCTCGCGCCGAACGTCCGACGTCGTCGGGGCGGGTCTTCAGACCGTCGAGCTCCTCGATCACGGTGAGCGGCACCACGACGTCGGACTCGACGAACGACGTCAGGCACGACGGGTCGGCCACGAGCACCGAGGTGTCGAGGACGACCCGGGTGCGGAGCCGGCCGGCGGGCGCATCGCCCGCCTCGATCGTGCTCGCGGGTGCGGCCGGGAGGAGGTCGGTCACGTCCACTCCTTCGCTGTGGTGGGGACGACGTGTCGTGCGTGCGGATGACCCAACGGAGGAATTGTCTAGTCGAGTGGTCGCGCCGAGCGGTGGATGTCGCCCACGCGAACGCCCACGTCGTGTCCGGACGTCGTCGCGCGGCGTCCGGCCGTTGCGCCGCAAGGCTGCGCAGGACTCATCATTGCATCTGCAATGAGTAGGGTACTTGCAACGAGGCCACGGGGTCGGTGTGATGGCGGTGGTCCCACGTGGCCCAGACGTGCGGCAACGGTGCCCACGATCCCTATTCGCGAGCAAAGGAACCTCCATGACCAAGGCAGAACTGATCGACGCCATCGCTGATTCCGCAGGAGTGTCGAAGGCGGACGCCGAGCGCACCGTCCAGGCGTTCTTCGACATCGTCGTCGACGCCACCAAGAAGGGCGGCAAGGTGGCTTGGCCGGCCTTCGGTTCGTTCAGCACGACCGAGCGGGCCGCGCGCACCGGTCGGAACCCGCAGACGGGCGAAGAGGTCCAGATCAAGGCCTCGACGGCCATGAAGTTCACCGCCAGCTCGTCGCTCAAGTCGGCGCTCAACCCCGGGAAGAAGTGAACGACTGATGGCAGCAGCGAAGAAGGCGCCGGCGCGCAAGAAGGCGGCGGCCAAGAAGAAGGCAGCCGCCAAGAAGGCTCCCGCGCGCAAGAAGGCGGCGGCCAAGAAGGCACCGGCACGCAAGAAGAAGGCGGCGGCCAAGAAGAAGGCAGCGGCCAAGAAGGCACCGGCACGCAAGAAGGCGGCGGCCAAGAAGGCACCGGCACGCAAGAAGAAGGCGGCGGCCAAGAAGGCGCCGGCGCGCAAGAAGGCGGCGGCCAAGAAGGCGCCGGCGCGCAAGAAGGCGGCGGCCAAGAAGAAGGCAGCCGCCAAGCGCGCCTGATCCCCTCGAGCTGATCGGCCACGACGAACGGGACGGGATCCGCGGGTCCCGTCCCGTTCGCGTCGACGCCACGTCGGTGGGCAGACTGGGCCGATGCAACAACTGTGCGCCGACCTCGCCGCCGAGCACGCCGCGCTCGACGCCGTGCTCGAGGCCGCTCCCGACTGGGACGCCCCGACCCCCGCTGAAGGGTGGTCGATTCGCGACACCGTCAGCCACCTGTGGTACTTCGACCAGCGCGCCCTGCTCGCGCTGACCGATCCCGAGGCGTTCGCCGCCGACGCGGCCGTGTTGCTCGAGCGCGGGGTCGACGCCTCCGTCGAGCCGGGTCGTGCGATCACGCCCGAGGAGCTGCACGCCAACTGGCGACGCGACCGAACCGCGCTCATCGAGCACGCGGTGACGGTCGATCCGTCCACCCGGGTCCCGTGGTACGGCCCGGCGATGGGGGCTCGCTCGTTCATCACGGCCCGCCTGATGGAGACCTGGGCGCACGGTCAGGACATCGTCGACGTGGTGGGCGTCGACCGCGAACCGACCGACCGGTTGCGCCACGTCGCCCACATCGGCGTGCGTGCCCGCCCGTTCAGCTACGCCGTGAACGGGCGGGAGATGCCCGACGCCGAGGTGTACGTCGCCCTCACGGGGCCCGGACGTGACGTGTCGGGAGATGCGCCGGGTGATGTCTGGGAGTGGGGTGACGCAGCGGCCCCCGATCGCGTGACGGGCCCGGCGCTCGACTTCTGTCTCGTCGTCACGCACCGCCGTCACCTGGCCGACACCGAGCTGGTGATCGAGGGCGACGCGGCGACCGAGTGGATGTCGATCGCCCAGGCGTTCGCCGGTCCGCCGGGGAACGGCCGCGCCCCGCAGGGTTGACGCGTCCGCGCCGGGCGCCGGCGATCAGACGTCGTCGATGAGGTGGAAGACCTCGGCGGCGACGAGGTCGTGGGGTGCGCCGAGGGTGGCCAGCCGGCGCGTGATGCGGTCGTCGAACTCGGCCAGGTCGTCGTGGCCGCCGGCCTTCATCGTCGACTCGAACTGGCTCTCGTGGGCGTGCAGCGCGGCGAGCTTGGCCGGCACGGTGGCCGTCACGTCCTCGACGTGGTTGACGACGTCGGCCTCCCACAGCAGGATGGCCCGGGGTCGGTGGTGGTCGAGTTCGTGCTCGGGGAAGAAGTGCGGGTCGCGCGCGGCGACGACGCCGTCGATCGTCAAGAACCCGGCGGCGCGGTGGTCGGGGTGGAGGCGGTAGCGCTTCCAGGGATCGTGGCCGAGCACCACCTCGGGCCGCACCTCGCGGATGATCCGGGCGACCGCGCTGCGCGACGTCAGGTCGCACTCCAGCTCGCCGTCGGTGACGCCGAGGAACCGAACGGTTCCCGCTCGATCACCGGCGAGCTCGCGCGATGCGGCCCGCTGTTCGTCCTGGCGGCGACGGATCAGCTCGGACAGGTCGGCCGTCACGTCCCAGGTGCCCTTCGAGCCGTCCGTGCACACCAGGTGGTGGACCTCGCACCCGGCGGCCGCCCACTTGGCGAGGGTGCCCCCCGCGCCGAACTCGACGTCGTCGGGGTGGGCCCCGATGGCGAGTGCGGATACCGGCACGGGCAGGTCGCGGCTCCACGTGTCCGGTGGGGACGAGTCGGGGGCGACCGCGGGCTGACCGGGTTCGCTCGTGCTCATGCTCCGGTCGCCCCGGCGGGTTCGACCACGCCTCGGACGTGGGGCCACACGAGCGGGTGGCGGAGGTCCTCGACGGTGTCGAGGTCGAGCGAGAGCTCGGCGTCGATCCGCACCATCACCGGTCCGCCGGCGGCGAGCGCGTACGCCAGGTGCCGTCGGAACGACCCGGCCCCGTACGACGCGGGGATCGTGGTCGCGCACGGCCGTGCCAGCACGTTCGTGCCGTCGCGCCGGCGATCGGGGACGATCACGGTCGTACCGGAGCGGACGACTCGCGGCAGCGAATCGGCGAGCGGGAGATCGCCGTGGCTGATGACGACGTGTTCGAATCCCTTGCCGGCGATGGTGGCGACCCCCGCGTCCACGGCACCGTTCAGGCCGAGGCCCGGGCTCCAGAGCACGTCGGCGCCGAGCTCGTCGGCGAGCTCGGCCACGTCGTCGTCGTCGCAGGCGACGAACACCGGGAGCGGGTGAGCGGCGACGACCACCCGTCGGGCCATCCAGCGAGCGAGGTCGCGCCGGGCGGCCGGCTCGAGCGTGCCGGTGAGTCGGGCCTTCGCCGCGCCGAACGCCTTGACGGGGACCAGGACGGCGGTCTCGTCGCGGCGGGGTTGGACGGTCGTCACCCCCGCGAACACTAGGGCGTCGCTGCTCGGATCGGCGCACCGCACGGCGGGCGTGCCTACGCTGACCCGATGCCGGGGACGCAGGAGATCAGGTTGGCGGTCATCGGGGCCGGTTCGTGGGGGACGACGGTCGCCGCGCTCGCGTGCGTCAACACGCCGACGGTGTTGTGGGCCCGACGCGCGGAGCTCGCCGCGCACATCAACGCCCACCATGCCAACGCCGACTACCTGAGCGAGTTCGACCTGCCGTCCGAGCTCTGGGCGACGTCGGTGCTCGACGAGGCCGTGTCGAGCGCGGACGTGCTCGTCATGGCGGTCCCGTCGCACGGGTACCGCGACGTCTGCGCCGAGGCGGCCCGCTCGATCCGCCCGTGGGTGCCCGTCGTCAGCCTCGCCAAGGGCATCGAGCGCTCGACGCTCAAGCGGATGAGCGAGGTCACCGCGGAGGAGATGCCCGGGCACCCGGTCGCCGTGCTGACCGGCCCGAACCTCGCCAAGGAGGTCATCGCGGGCCAGCCCGCCGCCAGCGTGGTCGCGATCGACGACGACACGATCGCGGCGGAGCTGCAACGGATCTTCAGTCGGCCGACGATGCGCATCTACACCAACCCCGACGTCGTCGGGTGCGAGCTCGCCGGCGTGGTCAAGAACGTGATCGCGATCGCGTCGGGGATGGCCGAGGGGATGGGCTTCGGCGACAACACCCGGGCCACGCTGATCACGCGCGGGCTCGCCGAGATGTCGCGCCTGGGGGTGGCGATGGGCGGTGATCCGCTGACGTTCGCCGGCCTGGCGGGGATGGGCGATCTGATCGCCACGTGCTCGTCGAGGCAGAGCCGCAACAACAGCGTCGGCCGGGCGCTCGGCGAGGGGCGCACGATCGACGACATCCTCGGTTCGATGAACATGGTGGCCGAGGGCGTGAAGAGCTCGCCGAGCGTGCTCGACCTCGCCCGTCGGTACGGTGTCGAGATGCCGATCACCGAGCAGGTCGTGGCGGTGTGCCACGAGGGCCGCAGCGCGCGCGACGCGCTCGCGGAGCTGATGCGTCGCGACAAGAAGAGCGAGCTCGAGTGAGCCGCCGGACGA
>SKSP01000392.1 GCA_007122945.1 Ilumatobacteraceae bacterium
CGCGGCGGGCGATGCGTGACTCGAGCTCCATCAGATCGGGCGAGATGTCGAGACCGACCTCCTCGTCGAGCACCTTCCGGAACTCGGGGACCACGCGCAGTGCGTCGGTCTGGCGGCCGGCCCCGTAGTAGGCCCGCATCAGCAGCTCGCGTGGGTGCTCGCGGTAGGGCTCGTCGTCGACCAGCGCCCGTGCCGCCGCCACGGCCTCGTCGAACCGGCCGAGCCCCGACAGTGCCTCGATCCTGAGCGCGCGCGCCTCGACCCGGAGCTCCTCCAGGCGAACGCACTCGGGCCGACACCAGTCCTCGTCGGCCAGCTCCCCGTAGGGGCGGCCGCGCCACCGACCCAACGCCGTGTCGAGGACCGAGAGGGCGCTGGCGTCGTCGGCCGCCCGGAGCAGGACGCGTGCGTCGCTCACGTCGCGCTCGAACGCCCGGCTGTCGACCGCGTCGTCGGGGACGTCGAGGCGGTAGCCGGGCCGCCGGAACACGAGGGCGTCGTGGTGCTCGGTGCCGAGCGCCTGGCGCAGGCGGGTCACGTAGCTCTTCAGGCTCGATTCGGCGGCGTCGGGTGGCGTGCCCTCCCACACCACCTCCACGAGCCGGTCGACGGACACGACCGAGCCGCCTGCCACCACCAGGGCGCCCAGCAGCCGCTCCTGGCGCGGACCGAGACGCACCTCGCCGCCGTCACGGATCACCGCGACGGGACCGAGTACCGAGATGTGCACGGTGCGGGGTCCTCCCGGGCGTGCAACCGGCATGACACCACGGTCACCGAGCCCGGTTGCACGGCGGTTGCACATTACTCCGACGCACGGAGCCCCTGGTCACGACGCCCGACGGATCGGTGGTCGGACGTCGGTCGACAGGTCCGATGCGTCGATCGGCATCGCTGCTGCGATCGCCGTGTGACACCGCTGGCGCACCGTCTCGTCACCGCCGCAGCACCCAGGCCCGCACCCGGCGGTCCACGCGGGCACCGTCCAGGAGGACTCGACATGACCGTTCATCCCAGCCCCATCCATCCGGCTCGCCGTCCAGACCGGTCGAGCACGAACGCCACGAACGCCACGAACGCGACGAACGCGACGTGGTGGCGTCGCGCCGCGGTCACCGTCGTCGGCGCCGCGGTCCTGCTCACCGCCGCGTCGAGCGGTTCGGCGTCGTCGTCCCCTGGCGTCGCGCCGAGCGACGCCGACCCGCCCGACTGCCAGCCGACGTCATTTTCGACCACCGCGTCCGTCGACCAGCCGCCGGACCGCCGGATCCCCGGAGCTGCCGACGGCTGGTTCACGGCGGGTCCGCCGGTGGCACCACCGCGACCCGTGAACGACGGCGCCCTCCGTATCGACAGTCGGTACCTCTGAGCCGCTGCGACCGGCTGCTTCCACACGACCCACCTTTGGGCCGCAGGGCGGAGCACACTGGTCAGCATGACCGACTCACCCACGGTCGCCACCGGCGTGACCGACGAACGTCTGGCGAACCTGCGCACGTGGAACCTCGGCCTCACGGTGTTGCACGCCGTGCAGGCGATCCTGATCCTGGTGCTCGCGAGCGACTTCGCGATCACCATCACCACCACGTACCCGGAGGGCCCACCCGGCACGCGCCTCCCGGCACCGTCGGGTCTGGTCGACGTCCGCATCGGTGCGGCCGTCGCCGTGTTCCTGGCGTTGGCGGCGATCGACCACCTCGTGACGGGCACGGTCGGTCGAGGCACCTACGAGCGCGACCTGCGGCGCGGCATCAACCGCTTCCGCTGGGTCGAGTACTCGTTCAGCGCCACGATCATGGTGCTGTTGATCGCGTCGTACAGCGGCATCACCGACATCACCGCCGTGATCGCGATCGCCGGTGCCAACGTCGGCATGATCCTGTTCGGCTGGCTGCAGGAGCGCATGAACCCGCCCGGTCGCACCACCACCACGATGATGCCGTTCTGGTTCGGCACCCTGATCGGGCTCGCACCCTGGGTGGCGATCGCCGTGAACGTGGTGGGTGCCGACGAGGTGCCCGGGTTCGTGTACGGGATCTTCTTCGCCCAGCTCGTGTTCTTCTTCAGCTTCGGACTCAACCAGTGGCTGCAGTACCGCGGTGTCGGGAAGTGGACCGACTACGCCTTCGGCGAGAAGGCGTACCTGGTGCTCAGCCTGGGCGCGAAGTCGGTGCTGGCGTGGCAGATCTTCGGCGGTTCGCTCGGCACCTGACGTCCGTACACTCGGGCTGACGTCCCCCCGACGAAAGGCGAACATGGCTGCCGAACGACTCACCCTCGAGGATCCGGGGTTCTGGCGGCGACCGCTGCAGGACCGGATGGACGATTTCGCCGCAATGAGCGAGGCCGGCCCGTTCACGCGATCGTCGGTCGTCAACGGTCTCACCGGCGAGCGCGAGGAGTACCTCGCGGTCACCCGCTTCGCCGAGCTCACCGACATCAGCCGACGCCCGCACGACTTCTGCTCGGGTCGCGGCTCGATCTCCATCGTCGACATGCCCGCCGAGGCCCAGGAGTACTTCGGGTCGTTCATCGCGATGGACGACCCGCGTCACTTCCGCCAACGCTCGATCGTCGCCCGGTCGTTCACCCCGAAGGCGCTGCAGAACGTGCTCGAGTCGGTGGAGACGATCTGTACCGAGGTGATCGACGCCATGTGCGAGCAGGGCGAGGTCGACCTCGTGGAGGCCCTCTCGCAGCCGTTCCCGCTGCTCGTGATCTGCGACATGATGGGGATCCCCCGCAGCGAGTTCAACACGGTGCTCGACGCCACGAACGTGATCCTGGGCGCGGGCGACCCGGAGTTCCTCGGCGGTCGTGAGCCGTTCCCCGCGATGCTCGAGGCGGGGATGACGCTCACCGCCATGATGGACGAGCTGGCCGCGGCCCGCCGGGAGAATCCGACCGACGACCTCACCTCGGCGCTCGTCCACAACGAGGTGGGCGAGGAGATGTTGGCACCCGAGGAGGTCGCTCCGTTCTTCATCCTGCTGGCCGTGGCCGGCAACGACACCACCCGCACCGCCACGAGCCTCGGGATGCACCTCCTGGCGCAGAACCCCGACCAACGACGCATCTGGCAGGACGATCTCGACGGTGTCACGCCCACGGCCGTCGAGGAGATCGTGCGCGTGGCCTCGCCGGTCACGTTCATGCGGCGAACCGCCACCAGGCCGCAGACCCTGTCGGGACACGACATCGACGAGGGCGAGCGGATGATCCTGTTCTACGGCGCCGCGAACCGCGACCCGCGGGTGTTCGACGACCCCCACCGGTTCGACGTGCGGCGCGACCCCAACCCGCACGTGGGGTTCGGTGGACCGGGGCCCCACTTCTGCCTCGGCGCGCACCTCGCTCGGCGAGAGCTGGCGGTCGTGTTCCGTCAGCTCCTGACCCGGTTGCCCGACATCGAGGTGGTGGGTGAGCCCGAGTACCTCGAGGCCGCCGGTGTGCCGCTCGTGGGCGGCGTCAAGCGTCTCCCGGTCCGGTTCACCCCCACCGCCCCGCTCGGGACGAACTGACCCCGGCTGTCGAGAACGGAGAAGTTCCCGTCCAGCCGGGACGGGATCCTCAGCGCGCCCGAAGGGACTCGAACCCCTGACCTTGTGATCCGTAGACCGCTCGAAGCATGTCCGGCTGATGTCGTCTCGTGCTGAATCATGCCGTTGAGCTGGTGCTTCAGCATCTCGGAGAACAGCTGGTCGAGCAGTTCCCGCACGCATCCCAAAACGAATACCAAAGTGGTATTCTCAACGTCGTGAGGACAGAGCAGATCGCCGTACGCCTCCCGACGGAGCAGCTCGAGGCCCTCGATGATCTCGTGGACCGGGGGGTGTACACGACCCGAGCAGCCGCTGTGCGTGCTGGCATCGAGGCGCTCGTCGAACTCGATCGACGCCGCCGAGATGACCGTTCGATCGTGGAGGGTTACCAGCGCACACCGCCGACCGATGCCGAAACCGCAGCGGCTGTGGCGTCGCTTCGCGACGCCATAGCCGAGGAGCCGTGGTGACGGAACCGAGGCGAGGCGAGGTCTGGTGGGGCGAGATCGAAGACGTCGGACGTCGACCGTTCCTCGTCATGACGAGGACAGCTGCGATCCCGGTCCTGGACAGCTTGCTCGCAGCTCCGGTCACGCGGACCATTCGAGACATCCCCACCGAACTCCGACTGGGTACGAGTGACGGAATGCCGACGGAATGCGTTGCGAGCTTCGACAACCTGCGTGTCGTGGCGAAGGCGTACCTGGTCCAGCGGCAGTGCACGCTCGACCCGATGCGCCTCACCGAAGCGTGCGAGGCCCTTCGCTCCGCAATCGACTGCTGAAACGGCGTCGAGGGGCAGTCTCTCGTCTCGATCGAGCCGAGCGTTCTGGGACACGGGTTGCCGCGATCGTGCTGACCAGAACGCTCCATTCGGGTGCCCTTGACCCGGGATCCGGGATCCGCGCACGAGTTCCGGCGATGTGTGCGCGCGATGTGTGGGCGCTGAGGACTCGGTATCGCTCAGTTCGAGGATCGGGATGTCACGGCAGGGTAGCTGGAGCGACAGCGAGGCCCACCGCGGCGGCGCCGGCGTGAAGGCGCTCGTCCCACACCGCGACGGTGAGATCTGTCGAGCCGAGTGCGAGCGCACTGGCGAGGTGCACCGCGTCAGCCCCGCGGAGCTGGTGACTTGCTGCGAGCGAACCGGCAGCTCGCTCGACGTCGGCTGACAACGCGACCGGACGCATCGATGCCCAGAACAGCTCCCAGTCAGACGCAACCGCCGACGCCTCCGACGAGGTCAGATCGTGGTTGCGGCCGGCGGCTGCGAGTGCTGCGCAGACCTCCGGATAGGCCAGTCGACTCGACAGCGCTACATCGCACGCGTTCCACAATGCTGTGGCGATGTCGGAACCGACCTCTTCGAGCACGAGCTTGACGAGCGCGCTCGAATCGAAATAGACGAGGGCCACGCTCAGCGACGCTGCTCGCTGACGATGTCCGCAACCGGCCGTTTCGGAGTCGGTCGTCGCCGGTCACCGGCGACCGGCCGGGTCGAGTGCGTTGGGCGACTGATGACACCCTGGGCGGTGAGCCGGTCGATCGTCGGTGTCGAGTCGAGCGCGACGATTCGAGCAACCGGAGTTCCTCGATCCGTGATCACGATGTCATTGCCCTCGCGTGCCGCGTCGATCCACCGGCCGAGGTGAGCTCTGAGTTCGGTGACTGCGACGTACATACCTCAAGTGTACAGAACGATCAGTAGCGATATGTACAGATGCCCACCGCACTCTCTCGCCTCGCCTCGAGCCGCTCGCGTACCGGCGAACTGTGGCGGCAACCAACGGGCAGAGACTGCCACACAATCTCGGCCGATCAGCCTCCTGGGCGCGCCAGATACGTGTCGCACCGCGCCTCGCGATCTCGATCGGAGGCATCGTGCTGGTCGCGGTCGGCTCGGGCGCCTACATCGGCTCGAGTCTCGGACCGGATGCTGGCAGCACGCCCTGAACTCTGAGCGGACTCCCCCCAGCGCCCCTGTCCGCCATCGTGCATACACGGGGCGAAAACACCCGAGGGCCCCGCCGACTCGGCGAAGCCCTCGCAGAGGATCAGACCTGGTAGATCACCCGATCCGCTCAGCGCGCCCGAAGGGATTCGAACCCCTAACCTTCTGATCCGTAGACGGCTCGAAGCGTGTCCGGCTGATGTCGTCTCGTGTTGAATCATGCCGTTGAGCTGGTGTTTCGCGAGAGGCTGCGGACGGACCGGCAC
>SKSP01000052.1 GCA_007122945.1 Ilumatobacteraceae bacterium
CCATGTCCACGATGGGTCCATCGACCCTGGTGGTGACGCCGCCCATCGGAGATCCTGGAACCATGGAACACGATGCACCGGTGGTGACCGGACTCACGCAGGGCGAGATCGACGACCTCGGCTGGGAGACGCTCGGTTCGATCGAGGGCATCCGCAACAAGGTGCTGTGGCGGGCCGGCGACTCGATGGCCGGGCTCATGGAGGTCGCGGCCGGGCACCACCTCGGCGCGCACACGCACCGCGTCAACCACCACCACATGTGGGTGGTCGACGGCCATGTCGAGGTGGTGGGGAAGCTGCTCGGCCCGGGCGGCTACGCCCACATCGCGGCAGGAGTGGAGCACGACCTCGATGCGCGCGACACGGAGGGCTGCACGGTGTACTACCTGTACCTGCCCCCGTCCGGCGACGGTTCGTAGACGCTCGTCGGCTACGACGCGCAGCCGCGGCACGTGACGGTGTCGGGGACGGCCTCGAGCCGTTCCAGATCGATGGCCTCCCCGCATCGTTCGCACCGTCCGTAGTCGCCGGCGTCGAACCGGGCGACGGCGGTCTCGGCCGTGCGCTCCCGTGCGGTCGCCTCCTCCAGCAGCTGGCGCAGCGCGTCGCGGTCCTCCTGGATCACGTCGCTGTCGTCGAGCGCCTGCTCGTACTCCCGCTGCGCCTCGTCGACCTTGAGCCGTGCCTGCTCGAGTCGGGCCCGCAGCGACGCGAGGACCGATGCGGTGTTGCCGTTGGACCCTGACGTCGATCCCGCATTCATGGCTCATCCTGTCGTGTCGTGTCGTGTCGTGTCGTGGCGTGGCGGTCCGTACCCGGTCGGGGGACGGCGCTCGACGCGACCATAGCCATCGGGCATGGTGCACCGGTGGGCAGGCACGCCGCTCCGAGTACCCCTAGTCGGCCAGTCGAGCACGTGTGCGGTGGTGGTTGACGACGGCGCGCAGCAGCATCCACCAGGCGAGACCGAGCCAGAGGCCGGCGATGCCGAGGCCGTCCACCCGGAGCGTGAGCACCCCGAACGGCACGGTGGCCACGAGGTAGCCGACCGCCGCGAGACCGAGGAAGCGATAGTCGCCGGCTCCGATCAGGATGCCGTCGTGGGCGAATGCGACCGCGGCCGGCACCATCGACGCGGCGAGGATCAGCAACGCCGACGTCGCACGGGAACGGACCTCGGCATCGGGGGTGAACAGCGCCGGCAGCCAGGGAGCGGCGACCGCGAGCGCGCCACCGAGTCCGAGCCCGGTGACGATCGACAGCCGGACGGCCCGCCGGGCGACGAGGAGGGCAGCGGGGCGACCACCGCGGCCGAGATCCTCGGCGACGAGCGTCTGGGCGGGGACCGCGAGCGCGTCGAGGGTGAGGGCGACGAACATGAACATGCTCATCACGACCTGATGGGCGGCCAGCGTGGGCGCGTCCACCCGCGCCGCCACGGCGGTCGACCCGCTCAGCACACCGAGCATCGCCCCGACGCGGAGCAGCAGGTGCTGTCCGGCCGTGAGCAGCGGGGTCAGGCCGGCCCGATCGGGGCGCCGGACCGTCGCACGGGCGAGGCGGCGCCGGATCAGGTGGACGAACGCCGCCGCCGCGGCGACCTGGGCGGCCACGGTCGACCACGCGGCCCCGGCGATGCCGAGTCCGAGACCGAACACGAGCACCAGTTCCACCACGACGTTGCCGACGTTGGAGCACAGCAGCACCACCAGCGGCGTGCGGTAGTCCGAGACGCCGCGCAGCACGCCCTGGGCGGCGAGGGTGACGAGCATGAACGGGATGCCGATCGTGCGGATCTGGAGGTACTCCACGGCGTGGTCGGCGACCGCGCCGGTGCCACCGAACGCGCCGACGACCGTCGGCGCCGCGGCCGCCAGGAGCGGGGCCGTCGGCAGTCCGACGAAGACCGCCAGCCACAGCGCCTGCACGCCGACGTTCGCCGCGCCGGCGGGGTCCCCGCCACCGATCCGGCGGGCCACCCGCTCGGTCGTGCCGTAGGTGAGGAAGTTCGACCCGGCGAAGACGAGCGCCAGGATCGCCGCCGCGAGCGCGAGCCCGGCGAGCTCGTCGGTGCCGACCCGACCGATGATGGCGGTGTCGACCAGGACGTACAGCGGCTCGATGGCGAGCGCACCGAGCGCGGGGAACGCGAGCCGGAGGATGCGGCGGTCGGTGGGGTCGAGCCGCCCGGTCAAGCGGGGAGCAGTCCGATCGCCGAGTACGCCCGGTCGAGCGTCGCTGCGGCGACCGTGCGGGCCTTGTCGGCACCCACTCGGAGCAGCCGGGCCAGCTCGGACCGGTCGGCGAGCAGTTCGGCCCGGCGGGCCTGGATCGGGGCGAGCAGCTCGACCACGGCCTCGGCGGCAGCGACCTTGAGCGGCCCGTACTGGGTGAACTCGTCGGCGAGCTCGGTGGGCGGTCGACCGGTCACCGCGCCGAGCACGTCGAGCAGGTTGCTGACGCCGGGCTTGGCCTCGCGGTCGTAGCGGACGTCGGTCTCGGAATCGGTGACGGCGCGCTTGAACTTCTTCATCACGACGTCGGCGGGATCGGTGACGTAGATGCACCCGGCGTCGGTGGTCGACGACTTCGACATCTTCGACGTCGGGTCCTGGAGGTCCATCACGCGGGCGCCGGCGGGCGGCGTCACGGCCTCGGGAACCACGAACGTGTCGCCGAACCGGTGGTTGAACCGGATGGCGATGTCGCGCGTGATCTCCACGTGCTGGCGCTGGTCCTCGCCCACGGGGACCTCGTCGGCGTCGTAGAGCAAGATGTCGGCCGCCTGCAGTGCCGGATACGTGAACAGCCCAGCCGAGATGAAGGCACCCTCGCGGCTCGCCGACTTGTCCTTGAACTGGACCATCCGCGACAGCTCGCCGTACGAGACGGTGCACTCCATCACCCACGACAGCTGGCTGTGCTCGGGCACGTGGCTCTGCACGAAGACCGTCGCCAGCTCGGGGTCGAGCCCGACGGCGAACAGGACCGCGGCGAGCTCGAGCGTGTCGTCGCCGACGACCCCTGGGGTGTCGACGACGGTCAGGGCGTGGAGGTCGACGATGCCGTGGTACGCGTCGCACGTGTGCTGGCCGGCGACCCAGGGACGCAGCGCGCCGAGCAGGTTGCCCAGGTGGACCTGACCGGTCGGTTGGATGCACGACAGCACGCGGGTCACGCCGAGCGAGGCTATCCGCGCAATGCCGGGGCGCCCGGGGTCGGTTCCGTTAGCGTGAGCGGCGATGACGATCGACGTGTCCACGGAGGTCTACACCGGGCCGTTCGACCTGTTGCTGCAGCTGATCCTGAGCGAGGAGGTCGACATCTACGAGATCCACCTGGCCCGGATCGTCGACGCCTATCTCGACGAGGTCGAGCGGCTCCAGGCGCTCGACCTCGACGTCGCCACCGAGTTCCTCCTGATCGCCGCGACGCTCGTCGAGCTGAAGGCACGTCGGCTGCTCCCCGGCCGGGCCGACGTCGACCTCGACGAGGAGCTCGCCCTGTGGGAGGAGCGCGACCTGCTGCTCGCCCGGCTGCTCGAGTGCAAGACGTTCAAGGACGTCGCCGGCGTGTTCGCCCATCTGGCCGACGAGGCCGATCGCTCGTTCGCCCGCTCGGTCGGCCCCGACGAGCGCTTCGCCGGGTTGACCCCCGATCTGCTCGCCGGGACGAGCCTGCAGCGACTCCGGAACGCCGCCATCCGCGCCCTCACGCCCCGCCCGGTCCCGGTGGTCGACCTGCACCACGTGAGCCCGGTGCGCGTGTCGGTGGCCGACGCGGTCGTCGAGCTGCTCGACGAGCTCCCGCGCGCGGGCCGGATCGGCTTCCGGCGTCTCACCGCCGACCTGGTCGAGCGGCTCGAGGTGATCGTGCGGTTCCTCGCCGTGCTCGAGCTCTACAAGCAGGGCGTCGTCGAGCTGGACCAACCCGAGCACCTCGGCGACATCGAGATCACGTGGACCGGCGGGACCGACGTCGATGCCGACGAGCTGACGATCGACGTCTACGAGGGTTGAGGCGCCGGGTCGTGTCCGACGGTCACCAACCTCCGCTCGATCCCGGTGCCGGCGATGCCGACCGGATCGCCGAGATGAAGAGCGCCCTCGAGGCGATGATCCTCGTCGCCCACGATCCGGTCCCGCCCGAGCTGATGGCGCAGCTGCTGGAACAGCCGGTCTCGTCGGTCGAGCGCTGGTGCGACGAGCTCGCCGAGTCCTACACCGAGCGGGCCCACGGGTTCGAGCTCGCCCGGGTGGCGGGCGGTTACCGCTACCAGACCCGCGGCGACCTGTCGCCGTACGTCGAGCGGTTCGTGCTCAGCGAGCAACACGCCCGGTTGTCCGGTGCCGCGCTCGAGACGCTGGCGATCGTCGCCTACAAGCAACCGATCTCACGCGCCCAGGTGGCGTCGATCCGCGGCGTCGACCCCGACGGGGTGCTGCGGACGCTCGCCGCGCGCGGCTACGTCGCCGAGGTCGGTCGCGACACCGGGCCCGGACAGGCCGTGTTGTTCGGCACCACCGAGACGTTCCTCGAGAAGCTCGGTCTCGATTCGCTCGACGACCTCCCGCCGATCGCCGAGTTCATCCCGGGCGCCGACGTCGTCGAGACGCTCGAGCAGGGCCTCCATCCGGCGCCCCCCGACGATGACCGACGAGCCTGAGCCGCCGCTCTGGGAGCAGTGGGCCGCCCGCTCCGCCGAGCTCCCCGACGGTGAGCGGCTGCAGAAGGTGCTCGCCCGCGCCGGGTGGGGCAGCCGGCGCACGTGCGAGGACCTCGTCGCGGCCGGCCGGGTCACGGTGAACGGCGAGGTGGCGGTGCTCGGCCGGCGGGTCGATCCCGACCACGACCTGATCGAGGTGGACGGTGCGCCGGTCGGTGTCCGACCCGATCTCGTGCACTACCTCGTCAACAAGCCGACCGGCGTGGTGACGACGGCCCGTGACACCCACGGGCGGCCGACGGTCGTCGACCTGGTTCCCGGCGAACCGCGGGTGTTCCCGGTCGGCCGTCTCGATCTCGACACCGAGGGTCTCATCTTGCTCACCAACGACGGCGAGTTGGCGAACCGCGTCGCCCATCCGCGTCACGGCGTGGACAAGGAGTACCTCGCCGAGGTCGAGGTCGCGGGACCCGGGGGTCGTGTCGCGCCGGGCGCGCTGCGGGCGTTGCGTGACGGGGTCGAGCTCGACGACGGCCCGACCGCGCCCGCCCGCGTCTCACAACCCGAACCGGGAGTGTTGCGGATCACGATCCACGAGGGACGCAACCGGCAGGTCCGGCGGATGTGTGACGCCGTCGGCCACCCGGTCCGACGCCTCGTCCGGACACGGATCGGTCCGCTGGCCGACCGGTCGCTCGCGCCGGGCGAGTGGCGGCCGCTGACGCTCGCCGAGCGAGCGGCGCTCACGGAGGCCGTCGCCCGGGTCGCCCACCGTTACGATCCCCCCACGTGACCACGCCCCGTCGCGCCAACGTCATCGGCCTCGGCCTGATCGGCGGGTCGATCGCGCTCGCGCTGCGCGAACGCGGCTGGTGGGTGGCGGGCGACGACATCGATCCGCGCCGGGCCGCCCTCGCCCACGAGCGCGGTGTGGTCGACGCGACCGGCCTGGCGCCCGACGTGGAGATCACGTTCGTGGCGGTCCCGGTGCTGGCGCTCACCGGTCAGGTCGAGCGGGCGCTGACCGGGACGGCGGGTGTCGTCACCGACGTCGGCTCGGTCAAGTCGGCCGTGTGCGAGGTCTGCGACGATCCCCGTTTCGTCGGGGGCCACCCGATGGCCGGCAGCGAGTTGGACGGTCTCGACGGTGCCGATCCGGCGATGTTCCAGGGAGCGGTCTGGGTCCTCACCCCCGTCGCCCACAGCGACGACACGACGTTCGCCGCGGTCGCCCAGGTCGTGGCATCGCTCGGCGCCGAGGTGGTCGGGCTCTCGCCGGCGCGCCACGACGAGCTCGTCGCCGTGGTGAGTCACGTCCCCCATCTCACCGCCGCCACCCTGATGGGGCTGGCCGCCGACCGGTCCGAGGAGCACGCCGCACTCCTCCGCCTCGCCGCCGGTGGCTTCCGGGACATGACCCGGATCGCGAGCGGCGCGCCCGAGATCTGGCTCGACATCTGCAGCGAGAACCGGGGCGCGATCACCGGGGCGCTCGACGCATTGATCGCCGGTCTCGGCGAGATCCGACGGGTGATCGACGGCGACGACCGCGCCGGTCTCCACGATCGGTTGGCGCGCGCTCGTGACGCGCGTGCCAACCTGCCCAGCCGGATCACCGACCCGTCGTCGCTGGTCGAGTTCCGGATCCCGATCCCCGACCGGCCCGGTGCAGCGGCCGAGGTGTTCACCCTCGCCGCCGAGCTCGGGGTGAACATCGCCAACTTCGAGGTCGTCCACCTCGCCGAGAGCAACCGCGGTCTGGCCGTCGTGCTCGTCGACGCGGACATCGCCGAACGCTTCCGCGGCGGCCTCATCGCCCGCTCGTTCCGCCCCTCGGTGGCCCCGCTGTCGTGAGCTCGGCGCCGTCACCCGCGATGTTCCCGGTGCCCCGCGTCGGCAGCGCGATCGAGGCCGAGATCCCGGTGCCGGGGTCGAAGAGCATCGCCAACCGTGCGCTCGTGTGCGCCGCGCTCGCCGACGGGGAGACCGTGATCGACGACCTGGCACCGGGCGACGACACCGTCGCGATGGCGGAGTGCCTGCGCGGCCTCGGCGTGATGGTCGACGTCACCGCTTCGACCGCCACCGTGGGCGGGTCGGGCGGTCGGCTCCGATCCGGACCGGTGACGCTCCACGCCGGCCTGGCGGGCACCACCTCGCGCTTCGTCACCGCGGTCGCGGCCCTCGGGCAGCGCCCCGTCACGATCGACGGTGACCCGCCCTTGCGCCGCCGGCCGATGGCGCCGCTCCACGCGGCGCTGCGATCCCTCGGGGTGTCGGTCGTCGCCGGCGAGACCGAGGGGCACCTCCCGGTGACCGTGACGGGCCCACCGGTGGGGTCGCAGGTGGAGCTGCCCGGCGACGTGTCGAGCCAGTACGTGACGGCGCTGATGCTGATCGCCCCGCTCCTCGGGTCGGGCCTGCGGATCGATCTCACGGGGCCGCTCGTGTCGCGCCCGTACGTCGAGCTCACGGCCGCCGTCATGGCCGCGTTCGGCGTCGCCGCGGTCGAGGTCGAGCAGCGCCGTGTCACCGTAGCTCCGGGGCGGTACGTCGCGACCCGCTATCGCGTCGAGCCGGACGCCTCGTCGGCGAGCTACCCGCTGGCGCTGGCCGCCGCCACGGGCGGCTGCATCACCGTGCCGGGACTCACCGCATCGTCGATCCAGGGCGACGCCCGGTTCGCGGCGTTGCTCGCCGAGATGGGCTGCGAGGTCGACGTGGGCGTCGAGGCGACGACGGTCCGGCGCGATCCGGCGGTTCGCCTGAGGGGGCTCGACGTCGACATGGCCGACATCTCCGATCTCGTCCCGACACTCGCCGTGCTCGCGGTCCTCGCCTCGACGCCGACCCGGATCCGCGGCGTGGGCTTCATCCGTGGCAAGGAGAGCGACCGGCTGGGCGACCTCGGCGCCGAGTTGCGACGGACCGGCGCGGCGGTCGAGGTGCTCGACGACGGGCTCGCGATCGAGCCCGTCGAGCTGCACGGGGCCCGGTTGCGGACCCACCACGACCATCGCCTGGCGATGGCGTTCGGCGTGCTCGGCGCCGCGGTCGACGGCATCGAACTGGACGATCCCGGGGTGGTCAGCAAGAGTTGGCCGACGTTCTGGTCCGATCTCGCGGTGGTGCACCGTTGAGCGGCTCGACGCCCGGCCCGCGGGTGACCGTGGTCGCGTTCGACGTCGACGGCACCCTCACGACGCGCGACTGTGTCGTGCCGTTCATGTGGTCGATCACCGGTCCGGCGCGACTCCTCGGCCGGCTGACACGGCGGGCGCACCGCCTGGTGGCGCCGTCCATCCGCCGTCAGCGGGACCGCCTCAAGGCGTTGGGCACCGAGGCGGCGTTCGCCGGCCTGGATGCCGCCGAGCTCCGTGAGCGCGGCGGACGGTTCGCCGAGCGGGTCGCCGCCGAGCGCCTCCGACCCGACACGAACGCTCGCCTCCAGTGGCACCGGGAGGCCGGCCACCGGATCGTGCTCGTGTCCGCCTCGTACGAGATCTACCTCTGGCGCCTCGCCGAACTGCTCGGTGCCGACGCCGCGCTGGGAACCCGACTCGAGGTCGTCGAGGGCCACTGCACCGGCGCGCTCGACGGCCCGAACTGCCGCGGTCCCGAGAAGGTCCGACGGGTGCACGAATGGTTGGCGGACCACCACGGTGGCCGGCGGGCCGTCGAGCTGTGGGCCTACGGCGACTCGGTCGGCGATCGCGAGCTGATCGCCGACGCCGACCGTGGTGTGTGGGTCGAAGGGGTCCTCACGCGGGCCCCGGGCCCCGATCGGGGCGGCCGGTGACGGTCCGCGCCACGCTCGACGAGGAGCCGACGTCGACATCGGTCGCGCGGGGGCTCGTCCGCACCGCCCGTCCGAAGCAGTGGACCAAGAACGTGCTGGTGTTCGCGGCGCCCGGTGCCGCCGGCCTGCTCGACGGCGGACGCGAACTCGGGTTGACGGTGCTCACGTTCGTGGCGTTCTGCCTCGCGGCGAGCGGCACCTACGTGTGGAACGACCTGCTCGACGTCGAGGCCGACCGGGCGCACCCGACGAAGCGCCGACGCCCGATCGCGGCCGGGATCGTGCCGATGGGCGCGGCACGGGTCGCCGGTGTCACTCTGCTGCTCGTGGCCGTCGCGGTCGCCGGCCTGACCGGACGGTGGCAGACCGTGGCGATCGTCGCGGTCTACATCGTGTTGACGCTCGCGTACAGCGTCTGGCTGAAGCACGTCGCGGTGGTCGACCTCGTGGCGATCGCGGCCGGCTTCGTGCTCCGCGCCGCGGCCGGCGCCGTGGCCGTCGACGTGCCGATGTCGAGCTGGTTCGTGCTGTGCATCACGTTCGGCTCGCTGTTCATCGTGACCGGCAAGCGGTACGCCGAGCTGGCGGAGCTCGGCGACGGCGCCCAGGTGTCGCGGGCCACGCTCGGCGCCTACAGCCTCGGCTACCTGCGGATCGTGCTGGCGGTGGCGTGCGGCGCGGCGATCCTCAGCTACTGCGTGTGGGCGTTCGAGAACCGGGACCTCGCGGGCACCGACCTGCCGTTCTACGAGCTGTCCATCGTGCCGGTGCTCACGGCGTTCCTGCGGTACGCCCTGGTGCTCGACCAGGGCCGCGGCGCCGCGCCGGAGGAGGTCTTCGCCAGCGACCGGGTGCTCCAGCTGCTCGGCGTCGCGTGGGTCGTCCTGTACGGCGCGGCGGTGTACCTGTGAGTCCGCCGACCGGCGCCGACACCGTGATCGAGCGGGCGGCGGAGCTCGACGGCTGGATGTCCGACGATCAGGGTCACCGGCTGTGGGCGGCCGCCGCGGCCTGCCCGACGGGCGGCCGGATCGTCGAGATCGGCAGCTTCCGCGGCAAGTCGACGGTGGTGTTGGCCGCGGCCGCACCGGCGGCCGTCGAGGTGGTCGCCATCGATCCGCACGCCGGCAACGACCGCGGCCCGCAGGAGATCGAGGGGTTCGCCGACGAGGCCGCCGCCGACCACGAGATCTTCCTCGCGAACCTCCGCGCGTTCGGCGTCGCCGAGCGGGTGCGTCACGTGCGGGCGCACTCGGGGTCGGCCCACCCCGAGGTGAGGGGCCCGATCGACGTGCTGTACGTCGACGGTGCCCACCGGTACGGCCCGGCGCGGGCCGACCTGCGCGACTGGGGCGCGCGCGTCGCCGACGGGGGGACGCTCCTGGTGCACGACGCGTTCTCGTCGATCGGCGTCACGCTCGCGATCCTTCGCGAGATCACGTTCACGGGCAGGTTCCGCTACGTCGGGCGCACCCGGTCGCTGCTCGAGCTGCGGGCCGAGCCGGGCACCCCCCGGCGCGGTCACGTCGTCCGGGTGCTACTCCAGCTGCCGTGGTTCGCGCGCAACGTCGGCCTCAAGGTCGCGCTCACGCTCGGTCTGGGTCGCCTACTGGGCGATCGGGCGCCGGACTGGCCGTACTGACCGGACCCTCGGTCGTCGGCGGGGGCGTCCGACTCGCGGCCGCCACGACCAGTACGAGGCCGACGACGAGCAGGACGTCGCCGATCGAGAACGAGTTCCGGAGCGGGAGCCCGCCGGGCGTCACGAAGATGTCGCCCAGCACGGCGAGGCGCGCGTCGTCGACGGGCGCCGAGTTGGCGAACCGGTCGGTGCCGTCGCCGTCCCCGTCGAGGGGCACCCCGAGGGCGCGGGCCACCGGTGCCGACATCGGCATGACCCCACCGTTGGCCGCGATCGCGGCGGTGTTCGACGCCCATCCGAGGGCGATGACCCAGAGCCAACGGACATGGCGGTTCACGACGACGAACGCCCCGATCAGGGCATAGGACGCGAGGTGGACGCCACCGTTCAGCAGCCCGGCCTCGATCTCGACGACCGACAAGATGACGACTTGGGCGACGATCGCCGCGGCGACCAGCCACACGTGACGCAACCGGATCGAGGCCAAGCCGGCGTAGCTCCCCACCAGGGGTGGGACGATGGCGACGACGAGGAAGGCGACGGCGATGAACAGCACGTCACGCCGGGCTCTTGGTGCGTAGCCACTCGGCGAACAGGTCGGCCGCCATCGGGTGGGCGATGTGGTAGCCCTGGGCCTGGGCGCACCCGGCGTCCACCAGCCACTGCAACTCGTCGGGCCCCTCGACCCCCTCGGCCACCGACGTGATCCCCAGGTTGGCAGCGAGGTCGATGATCGACCTGACGATGACCTGGTCGCCCTCCGACGCGAGGAGGTCCGAGAGGAACGACCGGTCGATCTTGATCTCGTCCACCGGGAGGTCCTTCAGGTAGGCGAGCGACGAGTACCCGGTGCCGAAGTCGTCGATCGACAGCCGGACGCCCATCTCCGCGAGCCGGAGCAGGACCTCGCGCGACGCGACCGGGTCGGCCATGATCGAGCCCTCGGTGATCTCCAGGCGGAGCAGGTGCGGGGGGATGTCGATCCGGGCGAGCGCCCCGGCGACCTCGTCGACGAGGTGACCGTCGTGCAGGCCACGCACCGACAGGTTGACCGCAACGGTGATGTCCCGCCCGGCGTTGCGCCACGCCGCGACCTGGTCGATGGCCTCCTCGAGCACGTGGGTGGTCAGCGGGTGGATCAGCCCCGTGTGCTCGGCCAACGACACGAACTCGGCCGGTTCGACGAGGCCGAGTCTCGGATGCACCCAACGTACGAGCGCTTCCACCTCGCGGACGCACCGGTCGGCGAGATCGAGCTTGGGTTGGAAGAACAGGACGATGTCGCCGGCGGCGATCGCGGTGCGCAGCTCGCCGACCATCTCGAGACGGCGGGTGCTGTGGTGGTCCAGTTCGGGGTCGTAGCGCTCCACGACGCTGCCGCGGCCCTTCGCGAGGTACATCGCGATGTCGGCGCTCTTGATCAGCTCCTCGGCGTCGGCGCCGTCGGCCGGGTGGATGGCGATGCCGATGCTCCCCGTGACCTCCACGCTGATCCCGCCGAGCGCGAACGGCGCTTCGAGCGCCGTGGCGATCGCACGGGCGGCGTCGAACGCCTCGTCGTCCGCGGTGATCGAGGGGACCAGCACGGCGAACTCGTCGCCCCCGAGTCGTCCGACCGTGCTGCCCTCGGGGAGCACGGCGGTGATCCGCGGGCCGATCATCAGCAGCAGGTCGTCGCCGGCCTGGTGACCGAGCGTGTCGTTGATCTCCTTGAAGTGGTCGAGATCGAACAGCATCACGGCGGCGCGCGCCCCGGGCGCGGCGTGCTCGACGCGAGCGTCGAGCACCGAGGTGAAGTGGAACCGGTTCGGCAGGTCGGTCAACGGGTCGTGCAGGGCGAGGTGCTGCTTCTCGGCCGACAACGAGACGCTCCGGTACACGGCGAGGATCGGCAGCAGCATCAACGGCAGCACCAGCACCGACTGGTCGACCACGATCACGACGACGGGCGCCAACGCCAGGAGCAACAGGTCGGTGCTCCATTCGGTCGCCAGGGTCGACCGGACGGCCGGCACGACCGGCGTGCCCTGGCTCAGGCCGATCGCCGTGCCGACGAGCACGTTGTTGACCACGAAGTACGCGAGCCCGGCACCGAGCACGGTGAGGTACCAGGTGCCGGTGAACAGGTCGTCGCTGGTGCCGGGTGCACCGATGTCGAACGCCGCGCCGATGGCGGTGAACGCCGCTCCGGCAGCAGTCCAGGCGACGAGGTACTGCCCGACGTTGAAGGCGATCTTGATCGGCGCCTTCCGGCCGCTGAGATCGGCGATCAACGATGCGAGCGCCTGGGCGGCCATCGCCGGCACCAGGCCGAACGTGAGGAAGATCGCGAACGCGACCGTCGTCGACGCGACGACGTGATCGACGCCGCCGGCACGGATCACCGTGATCGGCTTGGCCTCGCACCAGCACAAGATGGCGACGAGGACGGCCAGCTCGAGGAGTTGGCCGTCGAGCGGTCGCACCCCGACGGTCAGCGAGGTGACCGTGACCAGGACCGCGCCGAGAACGGCGACGGAGGCCACGTAGGCGGCGAGGAGCGCCTCGTCCCTCGGGACGAGAGCACGGAGACTGCTCACGCGGACCTGGGGTGCGTCGTCATCGTCCTCAGCCGACTCGACGGAACGTCGGCCGTCTCAGGCTAACGGACGCGCCTGCGCCCTCGCGGGGTCAGCGGGTCAGAGCCACTTCTTGCCGGCGGCTGCCGCCACCACGACGGTGGCGAGGGTGATCGCCGGTGTCGCACGGACCACGAACATCTTCCACTTGGTCATCGTCTCGTCTCCTCTGTCGCTTCGGATAGGTGGATCGTTCATCGGGCCGTCGGGAGCCGACCTGAAGCAGGTTGCCGAGATCTTGACACTCTCGGTCCGGGAGCGGCCGGCCGGGAGCGTCCCGCAAGTAGATTCCGGGGCGTGCAACCCGGGCTCGCCACACATCGGTCGCGTCTGACCGGATGGGGTCGCACCGCACCGGTGATGGGCGAGCTGGTCGAGGTGACCGCGGCCGACGCCGCCCACGCCGTCCGCGAAGCCGGCGAGCGCGGTGTGATCGCCCGGGGGCTCGGCCGGTCGTACGGCGACGCCGCCCAGAACGCCGGCGGACGGGTGGTGCGGCTGCGCGACGCGACGGGTGGCATCCGGCTCGACCCCGACACCGCGACGGCGACCGTCGGCGCGGGGCTCGATCTCGACCAGCTCCTGCGGGTGATCGTGCCGCAGGGCTTCTTCGTGCCCGTCAGCCCCGGGACCCGTTTCGTCACGGTCGGCGGCGCGATCGCGAGCGACATCCACGGCAAGAACCACCACGTCGACGGCTCGTTCGGACGGCACGTGCGCCGGATGTCGCTGCTGCTCGCGGACGGGCGCGTCGTCGAGACCTCCCCCGACGTGGACGCCGAGTTGTTCTGGGCCACCGTCGGCGGGATGGGGCTCACCGGTGTGGTCCTCGACGCGACGATCTCGCTGATCCCCGTCGAGACGAGCCGGATCGCCGTCGAGACGAGACGCATCGGCGATCTCGACACGATGCTCGCCCTGATGAGCGAGGGTGACCATCGGTTCCGCTACTCCGTCGCCTGGCTCGACCTCACGGCGACCGGTGCGGCACTCGGGCGGGGGGTGCTCACGTGGGGTGAGCACGCGACGGTGGACCAGCTCGACGACCGCAGCGCGGCCGATCCGCTGGCGTACGCACCCCGTCAGCTCGTGAACGTGCCGCCCGTCGTGCCCCGTCCCGGGTTGCTCAACCGGGCGAGCGTGACCGCCTTCAACGAGCTGTGGTACCGCCGGGCGCCGGCGCACCGGGTGGACCAGATCCAGACGATCCCGGCCTACTTCCACCCGCTCGACGCGGTCGGTTCGTGGAACCGGCTGTACGGCCACCGCGGCTTCGTCCAGTACCAGTTCCTGCTGCCGTTCGGTGCCGAGGCCACGCTGCGCGACGTCGTGCAACGCCTGGTCGATGCCGGCGCGACGAGCTTCTTGACGGTGCTGAAGCGGTTCGGAGCGGCCAACCCCGCGCCGCTCAGCTTTCCCCGGCCCGGCTGGACCCTGTCGCTCGATCTGCCCGCCGGCGCGAGCACGTTGCGCGACCGCGTCCACGATCTCGATCGGATCGTGCTCGACGCCGGCGGTCGCCACTACCTGACGAAGGACGCGCTGACGACACCCGAATGCATCCGACGTGGGTATCCACGTCTCGACGAGTGGATGGCGGTGCGCGATCGCGTCGACCCGCACGGTCGGTGGCAGAGTGACCTGGCCCGCCGGTTGGGTCTCACGAGGGGAGGAACGGATGCAGAACGCAGTGGGTGAGGTCCAACACGTGGTGGTGTTCGGCGGGACGAGCGAGATCGGCGTGGCGATCGCGCGTCGCCTCGTCACGCCCGCGACCCGGGTGGTGGCACTGGCGTGTCGCGACGTCGCGGCCGGCGAGGAGATCGCGGGGACCTTCCCGGACCACGTGCGCGTCGAGGTCGTCCCGTTCGACGCCGGCGACACCGCCTCGCACGAGCGCGTCGTCGCCGAAGTGGTGGAACGGGGCGGCGACATCGACGTCGCGGTCCTGGCGTTCGGCGTGCTCGGGCGCCAGCACGAGCTCGACACCGATCCGGTGGCCGCCGCCGAGGTGGTCCACGTCAACTTCACGGGCGCCGTCTCGGTGGGGCTCGCGGTGGCGGGTCGTCTGCGCGCGCAGGGCCACGGCCGCCTCGTCGTGTTGTCGAGCGTGGCGGGGGAGCGCGTCCGCGGCGCGCTCCCCGTGTACGGCGGCTCCAAGGCCGGGCTGGACGGGTTCGCCCAGGGGCTCGGCGACGCCCTCCACGGATCGGGGGCCTCGGTGCTCGTCGTGCGCCCGGGGTTCGTCCGTTCGAAGATGACCGACGGACTGCCCGAGGCGCCCCTGGCGACGACACCCGAGGCGGTCGCCGACGTGGTCGCCGACGGGCTCCGCCGGGGCCGGCGCACCGTGTGGGCCCCGCCGACACTGCGCTACGTGTTCGCCGTGCTGCGACACCTCCCGGGCCCGGTGTTCCGCCGTCTGCCACTGGGCTGACGGGAGTCCGCGGCGCTCAGTCCGGCGGTGGCCCGCCCTCGGGCGGGGGACGATCGCCGATGGTCGCCGGGCTGACGCCGTCGCCCTCGGCGCAGCGTCGGTACAGCAGCACGAGCGCGTCCTCGTAGTTCCCGACCAGGCAGAAGTGGTCGGCGATCACCTCGTTGGGCCGGTTCGAGCCGTACTCCGACGACGCGTTCGGCTCGAACCACCCCGTCCAGAAGTTCGTGAGGATCACCCAATCGGCCGTCAGCAGGTCGTCGGCCAGCCGTGACCCCTCGGCGTCGGCGAGGCCGGGGTCCATCTCGATGTAGTACGTCGCCGGCTCGAGCTCGGGGAACATCCAGTAGAACGCGACGTCGCTGTAGACGGTCCGCCGCAGGTCGGCCGGTCCGACCACCAGCCGCTCGCCCGGCGACGACAGGCGGTCCAGGTCGGCGACCATCTGGTTGGAGGCTTCCCCGACGAAGTAGTCGCCGAACCAGAAGCGGCGACCGTCGCGCTCGACGAGGAACGGCGGCGGGAGCTGCCCGACGGCGACGCGGGTGTGCAACAGGTAGTGGCGGTACGTGTAGTACGGCGCGACGACGAACATCGTCGCGGCCATCACCGCCCCTGCCGCGAGCGTGGCGACGATCGCGGTCGTGCGACCGCGTAGCGCATCGTGCACGACGGGCACGACGAGCGGCCACGACACGACCGCGACCCAGGCGAGGTGCGTGGAGTCCGGGCGTTGGAGCGCCTGGCTGATGATCCCGAGACCGAACAGTCCGGTGACCATGAGCACGGTCGTGCGGTCGTCGACATCGCCGCGCCGGCGGCGCACCCAGGCGACGACGGGGACCGCCACGGCGATGGCGATCGTGACGAAGAACCACACGAAGAGCTGGTGACGGGCCGCCAGCGCGGGGAACCCCCACCACGGCGGGACGCCCTCGGCGACGGCTTGCAGGGCGCCGTCGATCCGGTCGAGCGACGGCGGGACGGGCAGCTCCCGACCGGGTCGCAACCGGAACACGGGATCGATCACCATTCCCTCGAACGCACGTACGGGCCCGGCGAGCGCGAGGTGGATCCACATCGGGACGAGCCCGATCGCCGCGCCGATCGCCACCCGGCGCCGGCCCGGGAGCCCCCACGTGACCCACAGCCCGGCGACGGCGAGGGCGACGACGAGGTCGGGGCGGAAGGACAACGCGAGTCCTGCGAGGATGCCGGCGACGAGCCACGACCGGTCGGACCGGGGCGGCTCGGTGGAGCGGGCCCGGACGGCGAACACGATCGCCCACAGCGACAGGGCGATGCCACCGTGCCAAGCGAGTGCGGAGAGGCCGATCGGGGTGAGGACGAGGAACGTCGCAACGAGGCCGGCGATCAGCGCCACCGCTCGCCCCCACACACGCGTGAGGGTGTAGATGGCGCCGATGATGCCGACGTGCTGCAGCAGGCCGAACACCCGCTGGCTCTCCAGCGAGTCGCCGAACACCCAGTACCAGATCGCGAGGACGTGCAGCGATCCGGGCCCGTACAGGTGCAAGAAGTCCACGTTGGGGATCCAGCCCTGCTGGACGAGACGCGGGAAGAGCAGCATGAAGCCCTCCTCCATCGAGCTGCCGGTCGCCCGCACGAGACCTCGGACGGGCAGCAGGATCACGAGCGCGAGCGTGCCGACCGCGAGCACGCCGGCAGGCGTCGGCGGCCGCCACCACGGCCCGCCGAGCACGAACGGAGGTGCTTCCGGTCCGGCCTCCGGCGCCGCGTCGGCCACGGTCGCTCCCGGCGGCGAGTCGGGCACGGTGGTCTCCGGTGCCGCGTCAGCCACGGTCGTGCCCGGAGGCGAGTCGGCGGGCGTTGCGCAGGGCGAGCGCCATGACGGTGCCCTGTGGGTTGACGCCGGGCGCCGTCGGGAGCAGGGACGCGTCGTTGACCCACACGTTGCGGTATCCGTGCACTCGGCCGAACGAGTCGGCACCGCACGTCCGCGGGTCGTCGCCCATCGGGACGGTGCTGCACAGGTGCACGGTCATGACCGTGGCCCGCGCCGCCGAGAACGCGGCGTTCATCCGGGCCAGGTCGGCCGGTCGGTGCACAGCGGGTGCCCCCCGGAACGAGGGGAACACGGTGTCGGCCCCGGCGGCCAGCATCAACAGCGCGAGTCGGGCGAGGCCGCTGCGCAACAGCTCGCGATCGTGCCCGGTCAACCGGTACGTGACGACCGGGTCGCGGAATCCCGGAACGGCGCGGACCCGGCCGCGGCCCTCGCTCGTGATCGCCGCGTAGTAGACGCTGATCCGTCGCCAGTCGTGCACCGCCGGGGCGAAGGTCTCCCACTGGTCGGCGAGGGCCAGTGCCACGAGGCCGGGATGGCTCGCCGATCCGCCGAACGACAGGTCGGGCGCGAACTCCTTGACCTGGTGGACGGGTACCTCCGTGGGGTCGTTGACCTCGTCGGGAAATCGGGCCGCCAGCTTGACGGTGGGATGGACGGCGAGCGTCCGGCCGATGTTGCCGCGCACCCCCGAGCGCTGCAGGAGGGCCGGCGTGTGGATCGCGCCGGCGCAGACGACCACCGCGCGGAACCGGATGCATCCCCGTCGTCCGTCGGCGAGGGTGACCCACGCCCGGCGCGCCCGCCGGCCGTCGAGCTCGAGTCGGTCGACCCGACAGCCGGTGGCGAAGCGGGCCCCGGCGTGGACGGCGCGTGGCAGGTACGTGCGGGTCATGCTCTGGCGAACACCTCCGGTCGCGTCGGCACCCGGCGCGTAGGCCATCCAGCGGGGGATCTCGTCGTGGCGCCAACCCAGACGTGCGGCACCGAGGCGCAGCGCTTCGCTCGCCGCGGTGGGTGATCCCGGGACGAGTCCGACGCTCAGGTCGCGCTCGATCTCGTCGGCCAGGCCGTCGACGTGGTCGGGGTCGAGATCGGCGATGCGGTGGTCGCGGCGCCAGCGGTCGATCACGTCGGCCGGCGGCCGGCGGTAGAGGCCGCTGTTGACCTCGGTGCCCCCACCGGCGCACCGGCCCTCGGTGTACGCGATCGCCGGCCGGCCGAGTGCGACGGTCACGCCGCCGGAGCGGTATTGGCGCGTCATCTGGTCGAGCGAGTAGGGGACGACCGTCCCCTGCTCGACCCACGCACCTTCCTCGACGACGAGCACGTCGTGGCCGGCCTCGGCGAGCAC
>SKSP01000173.1 GCA_007122945.1 Ilumatobacteraceae bacterium
CTCGACGTCGGCGGCGAGCTCGGCGTCGGTGGGGCGGGTCAGGTCGCCGCTGGCCGCCTCGAGCACGTGCGGCAGCAGCGTGGCGTCGCTCGTGGTGTTGAGGAACAAGCGCGGATCCGACAGCACGAACCGCACGGCACGGGCGATGGCCGCCGGATCGGTGAGCGGCTCGTACCAGCTCCGCCGACCGGAGGTGGCGCCGTCGGGCCAGCGCCGCCGGGCGATCGACTTGATCGTCTGCACCGCCACCCCTCGCTCGGCGCACAGCTCGAGCAACGCGTCCACGTCGGCGGCGTAGTCGGGGATCGACAACAGCGAGTGGTTGACCGGGAGCAGCACCGAGTCGAGGTCGGCGCGCTCGAGGCTGCGGCGGTGCATCCCGGCGATCCGCAAGCCGTGACCGGTGACGCCGACGAACCGGACCAGCCCCTCGTCACGCGCCGCACACAGTGCCTCGTACGCACCGCCGGGGCCGAACGCCGTCTCCCACTCGTCGTCCTCGACCAGGTTGTGCATCTGGATCAGATCGACCGCGTCGACCCCCATCCGGGTGAGGGAGCGTTCGACCTCGGCGCGTGCCGCAGCACCATCGCGCTCGCCGGTCTTGGTGGCGAGGAACACCTCGTGACGGTGCTCGCGCAGCCACGGCGCCAGCCGATCCTCGGACGCGCCGTACGACGCAGCGGTGTCGATGTGGTTCACGCCGTGCGCGGCGATCAGGTCGAGCGTCGCGAGCGCACGATGCTCGCTCATCCCGCCCAGCGCCGCGGCGCCGAAGATCACACGGGACGAGTGGTGGCCGGTCCGGCCGAACGGGGCGATCGGGAGCATGACCAGATCATCCCACGACCGCGGATGTCGTCGTCCCAGCGGGGTCGGTCCAGAGGGCGCTGAGCGGGGCTGCTGCGATGCGGTCGTCGAGCTCGGCGACGGCGCGACCGCTGTGGAGGACGACGCCGCCGACGAACCGGGGGCCGAGCTGATCGCGCAGCCAGAGCAGATGTCGGGCGTCGTCGCGGGTCGGCGCGGCGCCCACCTTCGCCTCGATCCCGAACGCTCGGCCACGGCCGAGGTCGATGACGAGGTCGACCTCGTGACGGCCTCCCTCGGCCCGGAGGTGGTGCATGACCTGACGCGACGGCGACGCGGCGAGCTCGGCGCGGAGCTGCACCGCGGCGAAGGAGTCGAACCACCGGCCTCGCAGATCACCGTCATGGATCACCTCGGACTCGTCCACCCCGGCCGCCACGGCCGCCAGACCGGTGTCGACGAGGTAGCGCTTGCCGCCCTTTGTCAGTCGCTTCAGACGGCTCGACACCCAGGTGGGCACGATGTCGAGCACGGCGAGGTTGGTGAGGGCCCGGTCATAGGCGGCCGCGGTGCGAACGTTGATGCCGGCGTCGCGCAGTAGCGTCCCGTGCCGGCCCACGTCGACAGATCGGTCGAGGCACGGACGCTGCCCGCGAGCAGGAACTGCCCGGGCGTCCGATCACGGTCGACGGCCCGCTTACGCCCACGTGTCTCGGCGCCTACGACGAGGACTTCGAACTGCTGGACGAGGACTGCGAGGAGTTGTGACCGGCGGGACACGCCTGCGTCCCAGGGCGTCGTCGTCAGACCCTGGTGACGACCAGGTCGGGGAGATCAGGGAAGTCCTCGTCCTGTGTGATCACCGGCACACCGAGCGCCCATGCCGTCGCGGCGATCCACGAGTCGTTCACCGGCATGCGCTGTCGGCTGTCGCGCAGCTGCACCCTGAGGCGTGCCCACGCGGCCGCGACCGCCTCGTCGACGGGAACCGGGTCCAGCTGCAGCGCAGCGGTCAGGATCGCCAGGCGTCGATCGCGTGCGGCGACGTCGGTGGCGGCCAACACGCCCGCTCGGAGCTCGCCGATCGTGATGATCGAGACGGCCAACTCGTCGGGGAGCGAGGCCACATCGATCGGCCGCCCGCTCTCTCGAGCGATGAACACCGACGTGTCGGCCAGACCCCGGCTCACGAGAGGGGGTTCACGAGAGCGGGAGCTCGTCGGTCATCTCCCCGGCGAGCTCATCGAGATCGGCGGTGAGCGCCGGATCGGCCTGGAACGTGAGCACGTTCGAGACGAACTCGTCGCGGGTGACCCAACGTGGTCGGCGTCCGATCGGTGCCAGCACCGCCGTCGGACGACCGTCGACGGTGATCGTGAGGGTTTCTCCAGCCTCGACCCGGTCCAACAACGAGCGGGTCGAGTTACGCAGCTCACGAGACGCGACATCTGACATGCGACAACTGTAGCGAGTGTGCGACAGTGACGGCGCAACCGGCTCGGGACCGGCCGATCGTGTCGGTCAGGCGCCGAGGATGCTGCGGGCGCTGGCGGCGCGCTGGCGGCGGATGCGACGGCGCTCGCGCTCGCTGAGGCCGCCCCAGATGCCGAACTTCTCCCCGTTCTGCAGGGCGAACTCGAGGCAGTCCTGCTGCACGACGCAGCCGCGACAGACCTCCTTGGCCTCGCGCGTGGACGCGCCACGCTCGGGGAAGAAGAGATCGGGGTCGACGCCGAGACAGTTGGCGTGGTCCTGCCAGTTCTCGGCGGGTTCACCCGCGGTGATCTCGTGGTTCATGGTGGTGGACCCCCCAGCCGTGGGTCGCGGCTCGTTCTCTCCGTCAGGACCGCCGGTCGACAGTCCTGTAATTACATGTGTGTGATCTTCGCATACCACATCACGTACGCGCAAGGGCGCATTTCGCGATCCGGTGAGCAGGGATGCCGCGCGGTCAGCCGGCGCGACGGGTCCGCGCCATCTGGCGCTTGTGCTCGATGAAGTCGACCAGCACGTAATCGCCGAGCGTCTCGGGCGTCGTGAAGAACGCCCGCCCCCGGTTGATCTCGGTGAGTTGCTCGATGAACGCCCGCAGCGAGCTGGTGGCGTCGAGCATGAACGTGTTGATGCGGATGTTCTCACGGGTGCAGCGAACGACCTCGCGCAACGTCGCCTCGACCGTCTCGCGCACCGGCGGGTAGTTGAAGAACACGTCGCCACTCGGCGTGACGTGGGCGGTCGGCTCGCCGTCGGTGATCATGATGATCTGCTTGGTGCCGCTCTGCTTGGCGAGCAGCTGACGGGCGAGCACGAACCCGTGCTGCATGTTCGTGCCGTAGACGAAGTCCCACGACACCTCGGGGAGCTGCGCCGCGGTGAGCACGCGTGCGGTCTCGCTGAAGCCGACCAGGCCGAGGTAGTCGCGCGGGAACTGCGACGAGATCAGCGAGTGCAGCGCCATGGCGACCTTCTTGGCCGGCAGGAAGTTGTCGCGCATCGGCATCGACAGCGACAGGTCGAGCATCAGCACCGTCGACGAACGGGTGAGGTGCTCGGTGCGCTCGATCTCGAAGTCGTCGGGGTCGAGCCGCACCGGGGTGCCCGGCCCGCCGCGTCGCAGCGCGTTGCGGATCGTGCGGTGCAGGTCGAGCTGGAACGGGTCGCCGTACTCGTACGGCTTGGTGTCGTAGGTGCGCTCGTGGCCGTACCCGATGCGGCTCGTCTCGTGCTGGCCGACGGTGTCCTTGGTGAGCTTGGAGAACAGGTCGCGCAGCGCGTTCGAGCCGATCGCCCGGAGCCCCTTCGGCGTCAGCTCGAGGCGGCCCTCCTTCTGCTCGATCAGCCCGGCGTCCTCGAGCATCTTGGTGAGCTGGGCGAGCCGGTCGAGCGAGCGGGCGGCGTCGTCGCCGAGCAGGTCGCGCACCTTGTCAAGGTCGGCCTCGGCGAGCGCGCCGGGGTTCGACGCGTTGCGCAGCAGGTTCTCGAGCTGGTCGAGGTCGCCGAGCTCGCTCATCGCCTGCATCGCCTGGGCGAAGCCCATCGGGTCCTGGCCCTCGAAGTCGTACGACTGCTGCCAGTTCATCTGCGGGAACAGCTGCTGCAGGTGCCCGCCGAGCTGTTCCATCTGCCAGCGCAGGTCCATGTCGTCGAGGAGCTGCTCGGACAGCTGCTGCAGCTGGGCCCGCTGCTCGGGCGTCATCGAGTTGAGCATCGCCTGCATCGCTGCCATCCGCTGCGCCATCTGCTCGAGCAGCTCGTCGAGGGTCTCGGGGTTCTCCGGGAAGAAGTCGCCGAAGTTCTCCATGAACTCCTCGAAGCCCGGGTCCTCGCCGCGCTCGCGCTTCTCGAGCATGTCGTTGAGCGCCGCGAGCATGTCCTTCATGCGGGCCATGTCCTGGGGTGTCATGTTCTCCATGGCCCCGCTCATCTGGTCGACCATCTGCTGCATCAGCTGGTTGCGCAAGCGGTCCATCAGCTGCTCGAACCGCTGGCGCGCCTCGCCCGACTCGAAGTCGTACGCCTCGAGCTCGCGCACCTTGCCGGCGAGATCGTCGGGCAGCAGATCGAGACGCATGTTGCGCTCGGCCGCGGCCGAGTCGGCGTTCTGGGCGCGCCGCTCGTCGCCGCTGCGCTCGGCGTCGCGCCGGGCGTTCTCGATCGCGTGGCGCTCCTCGTCGACGATGTCGTCGATCTCGCGTGCGATCTCGTCGTAGACGCCGCCGAGATCGTGGCGGTCGAGCCGCTCCTGTCGCTGCTCGCGGAGCCGTTCGAGCAACTCGCGGATGCCCGACAGGTCCTGCCCGTCGCGGTCCTGCATCCCTTCTTGCATGAGGCGGCGCAGGGCGGCGTTGACGTCGCCGTGGTACAGCAACTCGTCGGTGAGCTCGTCGAACAGGGCGTCGGCGTCGAGGTCGAATCCGCGCTGCGTCCCGTCCCATCGCGAGTAGGTGAAGCGGGACGGCATGAGGTCACCGTAGCGCTCACCCCACATCCTGTACACGCGTGCTGCGTACGCGGCTGACGGACCTCCTCGCCGTACACTCCCCGGCATGCGTGTGCCACGCACGTTCGTGTTCGTCGACCTCTCCGGTTTCACCAACTACACCGCCGCGTTCGGCGACGACGCCGCCGGTCGGATCCTGTCGACGTTCCGGACCATCGTGCGCGAGGTCGCCTCCGAGCGCGGGGTCCGCATCGCCAAGTGGCTGGGCGACGGCTGCATGGTCGTCTCGGTCGACCCGGCCCAGGCCGTGGCGTTCACCATGGAGCTCGCACACCGCGCCACGAGCGTGTGCGCACCCCTCACCCTGCGCGCCGGCATCGCGACCGGGAAGGCGCTGTTGTTCGAGGGCGACGACCACATCGGCTCCGCGGTCAACATGGCCGCCCGCCTGTGCGACCTGGCCAAGGGCCACGAGGTGCTGATGCCGACGATGCACCTCGACATCCTCCCCGAGGGCGTCACCGCGACGCCTCGCGGTGAGGTCGAGTTGCGCGGGTTCCCCGGCCCGGTCGAGGTGGTGCAGCTGAGCGGCCTCCCCGTGCCGGTCGACCGCCACGACACCGGCGAGCTCTGGACCCGCACGCCCTTCATCTGACGTCGCATCCGACGTGTCATCCGACCTGTCATCCGACGTCGCACGAGCTCGTCGACCCCTGACGGCGGGGAAGCGACGGCCGGAGGAGACGTCGCTACGCTACGGGTCGACCGAGGAGATCAACATGCAGAACATCATCGTGGTGGGCGTCGACGGGAGCGAGACCGCCGGTCGCGCCGCCGACCGCGCCGCCCGTCTCGCCACCGACACCGGCGCCCGGCTGCACGTCGTCACGGCCTTCGACGACGACGCGGTGGAGGAGATCGGCGTCGGCAGCGACACGTGGGTCGTGTCGAGCGCCGACGACGCCCTGAGCACCGCCGAGTC
>SKSP01000042.1 GCA_007122945.1 Ilumatobacteraceae bacterium
CGCCCTCCCCACTCCGACCCGCCCCCCACTCCGACCGGACCCGCACCCTGACTCCGACCGGACCCGCACCCCACCGACTCTGTGTCGCCCAGCGCCGGCAGGACCGGCAGCCAGCGACTCTGTGTCACTCAGCTGCAGATCCGAACCCCACCCCACCCGCACCCCAGCGACTCTGTGTCGCCCAGCGCCGCCAGGACCGGCAGTCAGCGACTCTGTGTCACTCAGCTGCAGATCGGCGGGGGCGCCGGGGTCCGGGGTCCTGGCGGGGTCAGCCGGAGACGAGTCGGCGGATGGTCGGGCGGGCGGTTCCGGCGACGTACAGCGAACCGGTCACGAGCACGGCATCGTCGGCGTCGGCCGAGCGCAGCGTGCGGGCACACGCCTCGGCGACCGAGTCGACCACGAGCACCTCGTCGCAACCGAGATCGCGGGCGGCACGGGCGACCTCGGTGCTCGGCCGGCCGCGCGGCGTCGGTGCCGTGCACGCGACCACCACGTCGAACTCGTCGGCGCGCAGCGCAGCGAGCATCGCCGCCGGCTCGCGCAGCGTCCCGACGACGAGGTGTCGGCGGCCCTCGGGCTTGAAGTCGTCGAAGAACACTTGGGCACAGGTGTCGGCGCCCGCGGGGTTGTGGGCCCCGTCGATCACCACGAGGGGCTGCACCCCGAGCACCTCGAAGCGACCGGGGGCGGACACGTTCCCGAAGCCCTCGGTCACGATGTCGGCCTCCAGCGGGGCGGCGAAGAACGTCTCCACCGCCGCCAGCGCGATCGCTGCGTTGTCGCCCTGGTGCGCGCCGTGGAGGGGGACGTACACGTCCGGGTAGATCGTGGTCGGGGTGCGCAGGTCGACCAGTCGGCCGCCGACGGCGAGCGTGTTGTCGGCCACCTCGAAGTCGCGATCGCGCACGATCATCGATGCCGCCCCGGCGTCACGGAAGATGGGGAACAGGTCGGGCGAGGTCTCCCCCAGCACGAGCGCCGACGTGGGCTTGACGATGCCGGACTTCTCGGCGGCGATGTCGGCGAGCGTCGGGCCGGCGAACTCGGTGTGGTCGAGCCCGATGTTCGTCACCACCGCGACCTGTGACTGCACGACGTTGGTGGCGTCCCAACGACCGAGCAGGCCGACCTCGACCACGACGACGTCGACGGCGATGTCGGCGAACCAACGGAACGCCGCCGCGGTGAGCGCTTCGAAGAAGCTCGGCCGGACGCCGGTGATGCCCTCGAGGGAGGCGATCGCGGCGATCTGCTCGGCGAGCTCGTCGTCGGGGATCGGATCGCCGTTGCGGCACAGGCGCTCGTTGACCCGTTCGAGGTGCGGGCTGGTGTAGGTCCCGACCGTCAGCCCGGTGGCCATCAGCAACCGGGTGATCATCTGCACCGTCGACCCCTTGCCGTTGGTGCCGGTCACGTGGATCACGGGCGCCGCCAGGTGCGGGTCGCCCATCGTGGCGGTCAGCCGCGTGATCGGCTCGAGCGACGGCGACGTGATCCGCCCGGTGACGTCGTAGCCGCTGTGATCGTCGAGGTACGCGAGCGCGTCGGCGATGTCCATGCGAGAGACCCGATGCAGCGAACGTCAGGACGCCGCGCGGCGCTGGCGGCCCGTCCGGCCGCTCTCGCGCGGCACGAGCGTCGGGTTGACCTTCTCGCGCACCGCGTCGGCGTCGATGACCACCTTGCCGATGTCGGTCCGGCCCGGCAGCTCGTACATCGTGTTGAGCAGCACCTCTTCCATGATGGCCCGCAGTCCGCGCGCCCCGGTGCCCCGCAGCAGCGCTTGGTCGGCGATCGAGCCCAGGCCGTCCTCGGTGAACTCGAGCTCGACGTCCTCGAACGAGAACACCTTCTCGTACTGCTTGACGAGCGAGTTCTTCGGCTCGGTGAGGATCTGGATGAGGGCCCCGCGATCGAGGCTCTGCACCGCCCCGACCATCGGCAGCCGACCGATGAATTCGGGGATCATCCCGTACTTGACGAGATCCTCGGGCAACACCTGGGCGAACAGCTCGCCCGGGTCGTGGTCGGCCTTGGACCGGACGGTCCCGTGGAACCCGACACCCTTGTGCCCGATGCGGCCCTCGATGATCTGTTCGAGACCGGCGAACGCGCCACCCAGGATGAACAGCACGTTCGTGGTGTCGATCTGGATGAACTCCTGGTGTGGGTGCTTGCGGCCGCCCTGGGGCGGCACCGACGCCTGGGTCCCCTCGAGGATCTTCAGCAACGCCTGCTGCACGCCCTCGCCCGACACGTCGCGGGTGATCGAGGGGTTCTCGCTCTTGCGGGCGATCTTGTCGATCTCGTCGATGTAGATGATCCCGGTCTCGGCCCGTTTGACGTCGAAGTCGGCGGCCTGGATCAGCTTGAGGAGGATGTTCTCGACGTCCTCGCCGACGTAGCCGGCTTCGGTCAGCGCGGTGGCGTCGGCGACGGCGAACGGCACGTTCAGCATCCGGGCGAGCGTCTGGGCGAGGTGGGTCTTGCCGCAACCGGTCGGCCCGAGCAGGAGGATGTTCGACTTCGCCAGCTCGACGTCGTCGCGCCGGCCGATGCCGGCCTGCTGCTGGTGCTGGATGCGCTTATAGTGGTTGTAGACCGCCACCGAGAGGATCTTCTTGGCGTGCTCCTGGCCGACGACGTAGTCGTCGAGGAAGGCCCGCACCTCACGCGGGTTGGGCAGCTCCTCGAAGGTGAGCTCGCTCGTCTCGCTGAGCTCCTCTTCGATGATCTCGTTGCAGAGGTCGATGCACTCGTCGCAGATGTACACGCCCGGCCCGGCGATCAGCTTCTTGACCTGCTTCTGGGACTTGCCACAGAACGAGCACTTCAGCAGCTCGCCGGTGTCACCGAACTTGGCCACGGTGCGGTCCCCCTCTCCCTCGTACGGGTCACGTGTGCAGGCGTCGTATCGACGCAGGATCGTCGGTCAGCGGATGGGCCCGTCGCGGTCCACGGCGGTCCGCGACGAGATCACGGTGTCGATGATGCCATATTCGCGCGCCTCCTCCGCTTCCATGACGAAATCGCGGTCGGTGTCGGTGTGGACCCGCTCCAGCGGTTGGCCGGTGTGGTCCGACAGGATCTGCTCGAGGAGGTCGCGCATCCGGAGGATCTCCTTGGCCGCCAGCTCGAGGTCGGTGACCTGGCCGTAGCCGACCTGCCCGTAGGGCTGGTGGAGGAGGATCCGGCTGTGCGGGAGCGCGAGGCGCTTGCCCTTGGTGCCCGCGGCGAGCAGCACCGCGGCGGCCGATGCGGCCTGGCCGAGGCAGATCGTGGCGATGTCGTTGCGGACGAACTGCATCGTGTCGTAGATCGCGAACAGCGCCGTGATGTCGCCCCCCGGGCTGTTGATGTAGATGTTGATGTCCTTGTCGGGGTTCTCCGACTCGAGGTGGATGAGCTGCGCGCACAGCAGGCTGGCGATCTGGTCGTCGATCGGCGTCTGGAGGAAGATGATGTTGTCCTTCAGCAGCCGGCTGTAGAGGTCGTAGGCGCGCTCCCCGCGGCTCGTCGTCTCGACGACGTTGGGGACCAGGTAGTTGACGGCATCGAGGTTCATGAGGGGTCCTGTTCGCTGGAGGGGTCGTCGGGGTCGTCGGGGTCGTCGAGGTCGGACTCGGCGGTCTCGGCGACGGCGTCGGGGTCGTCGACGAGATCCTCGCCGCCGTCGAGATCGGGCAACAGGGCGTTGCGGTCGATCGGCGCACCGTCGGGATCGACGATCTCGGCGCGCTGCAGCAGCCACTCGAGGGCCTTGGACTTGCGGAGCTGGGCCATGAGCTCGGGGACCGCGTCGTTCTTCTCGTAGGCCTTGCGAACGTCCTTGGCCTTCTGACCGACCTGCATCGCGATGCGCGCGTACTCGGCCTCGACCTCGTCGGGCTCGACCTCGATCTGCTCGGCGTGGGCCACGGCCCGCAGGGCGAGATCGACCTTGACGGCCTGCTCCGACTGGCCCTTCAGCGACTCCATGAACGAGTTCGGGTCCTGCCCGGTGGCCGACAGCCACGCCTCGAGGTCGATCCCCTGGGCTTGGAACTGCTGGACCGTGTTCTGCACGCGTCGTTGCAGATCGTTGTTGACGAGCGATTCGGGTGGCTCGATGTCGACCAGTTGCGCGAGGGAGTCGGTCAGCTTCGACACGACCTGGCTGCGGGCCTGCCCGAGGCGGCGTTCGCGGATGCCCTCGACCACGCTGGCGCGCCACTCGTCGACGGTCTCGTGCTCGCCGAAGTTGTCGGCGACCCAGTCGTCGGTCGGCTCGGGCACCGCGAGCTCCTGGACGGCGGTGACCGTGACGACGAAGTCGGCGGGCTCCTCGGTCCCCTTCGGGGTCGTGGTGAACCGCAGTTCGTCACCCGCCGAGGCACCGACGAGCTGCCCGTCGAAGTCGTCGGCGACCCAGCCCTGGCCGATCTCGTAGGACCAGTCCTCGGTGTTCAGCCCGGTGACCTCCTCGCCGTCGCGCGTGACGACGAGGTCGAGCGTCACGAAGTCGCCCTCGGCGGCCGGCCGGTCGAGCGGCTCGAGCGCGCCGTGCCGGCGCAGCTCGGCCTGGACGGCCTCCTCGACCTCCTCGTCGGAGGGTGTGATCGACGGCAGCTCGACGCGGAGACCGCCGTAGCCGGGCACGGTGATCTCCGGTCGCACCTCGCACGTCGCGTCGAACTCGACCGGGCCGTCCTCCTGGCCGCCGGTGATCTCGACCTCGGGCGTGGCGATGATGTCGACGTCGTGTTCGCGGATCGCCTTGGCGAGGTACTCGGGGACCGAGTCGCGCAGCGCCTGCTCGCGGGCCGGCCCGAGCCCGATGCGGGCCTCGAGCACCCGTCGGGGCACCTTGCCGTTGCGGAAGCCGGGGAGGTTCACCTCCTTCCCGATGGTCCGGAACGCCCGATCGATATCACGATCGAACTCGGCCTCCTCGACCTCTACGTACAGCTTGACCTTGTTCCCCTCGAGGGGTTCGACCGAACTCTTCACAGTGCGACGAGTGTATCGGCGGGCCGGAGATGGTCCCCGGTGGTCCGGATCGGGCAGACTGTGCGGCGATGCAGTTCTGGAAGCCGCACTCCCTCGCCACCCCCCACGCCGATCAGATCGACCTCCGGATCGGCGACCGCGTGCGCGCCGTCACCGATCTTCCCGGCACCGGCCGCGGCGGCGTGCCCGAGGGCACCGAGGGCAAGGTGCTGCTCGCCAACGGGTTCAACTGGCAGCGCTACCGGGTCCTGTTCGACAACGGCATCGAGCTCGGTGACCTGGACGGACGCCAGGTCGAGCCGATCGGTCGCGCGAAGCGGCGCGTCGCCCGCGCCGCCACCCGCGCCAACCGCTGAGCCCGAACCCTCCACGTCCCGCCGCTGAGGCAGCGGTCGTTCACCCGATGAGATCCGCCAACGCCAGCTCCGAGCGCACGTACGCGGGGCACCGGCCCATCACCCCGGTGCGCTCCATCGCCCCACGGAGGTGCCGCCGGGCGGCCGCGACGTCACCCGCGCACGCCGCGAGGCGGCCGAGCGAATGGTCGACCGGACCGAGCCAGGCGATCCCCGGACCGACCACGGCATCGGTGCCCGCGTACGGCAGCAGGTCGGCGTAGAGCTGCGCCGCGCGACCGCCGAGGCCGGCGGACACGAGCGTGTCGGTGCTGAACACGGCGCTCGCCAGCCACAGCGGGTCCCGGCGCACGGCATCCAGCTCGGGCAG
>SKSP01000061.1 GCA_007122945.1 Ilumatobacteraceae bacterium
GACGTCGAGCACCATCACACCCAGCGACGGGTCGTCTCCCTGGATGCCGAAGGGGCGGACCTGCAGAGCGGTCGCCGCAGCCATGCCCGGCGCCGGCTCGTCCGTCACCCCGGTCGTCGGCGGGGCCGTGTCGGCGGGTGGCGCCGTGATCGGCGCGGCCGTCGGGTCGGGGTCACGCATCGGCTCCGGATCAACAGTGGTCGTCGGCGTGTCGGCGGGATCCACGTCGCGGATCGCTTCGTCACCCAGTCCCGGGATCACGACGAACCCGACCACTGCCGCTGCCGCCGCGGCCGCACCGATCGCCGCGAACAGGCGCCATCGGCCAGCGCGTCGGCCGTTCGTTCGCTCACTCGTCTGTGCGAACGTCGCGGCATCCGGCGGTGCGGGGGCGTCCGCGACGGCGTCGGCGACCAGGTCACGGATCCGGCGATCCAGATCACGGTCCGGCGTTCCACTCATGTCGTCACCTCCCGGTCGTCCAACAGACCTCGCAACTGGTCACGTCCCCGCGCGAGTTGTTTGCGCACGGCGCCCTCGCTCACCTCGAGCATCTCTGCGGCGGTGAGATCCATCCAGTACGCCAGGAACACGACGATGCGCTGCTGCTCGGACAGCTCCGCCAGCACATACGACGCCACCGCACCCCGGATCGGGTGACACGGCGCCTCGTGCTCGACGAAAGCGAGGCGCGCGAGGGCGTTGCGTTCCCCTGTCAGTCGCGGAAGTTCTGGAACTGCAGGGGGATGCCGAGGTCGGCGCCCTTGAGCTCGGCCATGACCGATTGCAGGTGATCGCGCTTCTTCGACTGCACCCGGATCGAGTCGCCCTGGGTCTGGCTGTTGACGCCCTTCGGGCCGATCTCCTTGATCAGCTTGTTGATCTCGCGGGCCTTGTCGGAGGAGATGCCGACCTTGATCTCGACCGTCTGGCGCACCGTGTTCTGGGTGGCCTCCTCGATCTCGCCGTACTCGACGCCCTTCAACGACACGCCACGCTTGACGAGCCTCTCCTCGAGCACGACCCGCAGCGCGGCGAGCCGGTCCTCGCTCACGCTGCGCAGCGTCAGCACGAGCTCGTTCTGCTCGATCGAGGAGTCGGTGTTCTTGAAGTCGAAGCGGGTGCTGATCTCGCGCTGGGCCTGGTCGACGGCGTTGCGGACCTCCTGGCGGTCGACCTCGGAGACGATGTCGAAGCTGGGCATGGCGCGCAGGTTACCGAATCCGCCGTTCGTCGCCGGATGGAGGAGCGGAACGCCGGCCCCGCCGGTACGATCGTCGGCCGTCATCGATGGGTCGGTGCCCGAGCGGCCAAAGGGAGCAGACTGTAAATCTGCCGGCATTCGCCTACGGAGGTTCGAATCCTTCCCGGCCCACCATCATGCGATCGGCCGGCCCGCGGGTGCGGGTGCGGCCGGCCGTTCCATTTCCCCGAGACTTCTCCGAGACGTCGATCGCTCCGATCCGTCAGCATGGGGTCATGGACCCCGACGAGACGACCGATCTGGACCTGCACGAGGAGCACCCCGAAGGTGACGAGATCGTCCACCTCGTGTCGCGTGCCGTCGACCTCGTGCTCGACCTCGCCGACGGACCCTTCCGGGTCCCGCTCCGGGCCGGTCGCACCGTCGTGGTGCCCCGCGGCGTGTGGCACACGGCGGTCGTTCGTCGGCCGGGTACGGCGATCCACGTGACCTTCGGCGAGGGGACCCGTCACCGTCCCCTCGGCGAGGGCCCCGCCCTGGAGTGACGGTGCGCCTCGCTCACCCACCGTCGACGACCAGCGCGCGCCGTGCGACGATCTGTAGTCGCTCGGTGAGCCGCTCCTCGCCCCAGCCGCGCTCGGTGCCGAGCTCGACGATGAACTCCACCGACATGAGCGCGCACAGCATGTCGGCAGCCGCCTGTGCCGTCCAGGGCGGGGCGAGCCGGCCTTCGTCGGCGAGCCGCGCGGCCAGCCCGCGGCAGGCCTCGTGCCACCTTCCCCGCGCCTCGCTCCACAGCGCCTCCGCGTCGGGGTCGTCGTGACGGATCCGGTCGACGGCGCGCATGATCGACGCGATCCGCGAGTGGTACGACACGACGTGTCGGGCCCAGGCGTCGAGGGCCTGCACGGCGTCGGCCGCTTCGGAGATCGGGCGGAGCGAACGTTCGAGGTCCAACCGCTCGTCGACCGCCTCCCGCAGGGCCAGGAACAGCTCGCCCCGGGACGCGAAGTGCAGGTACACCGCCCGCCGGCTGACGCCGGCCTCCTCGGCCACCGCGGCCATCGTGGTGTCGGCGGCGCCGCGTCGTTCGAGCAGCCGCCACGTGGCGTCGAGGATGGCCGCACGCGTGTCGTGGCTCCGGCGGTTCTGAGGTTGGTCGATCCGGGTCATCCGCGGGCCGCCGTCGGGTCGGGAACACGGCGGAGCCGCACCGGGCGTCGCGGATGTGCACTCCATGGGCACGACTGAACTACACTGGGCGTGAAGATCCGAGATCGTGGGGAACAAGGCGTCAGCGGGATGATCACACGAGCGTACCGGTGGTGTTGGGCGGTGCTGGCCGCGGCCCTCGTGGTCACGGCGTGCACCGGCGACGACGGGGCGAGCGACGGGACCGGTCCCGATGTGGAGGCGGGTTCCGATGCCGGTGCCGTCGACGACGAGCGCTACGCCGCAGCGCTGGCGGCCAATCTCGGTGGTGCACCCGGCTCGCCGATCACGCCGGACCAGGCCGGCTGCGTCGCCCCGGCGATGATCGACCTGCTCGGCGGCCCGGACGCCATCGAGCGGGCCGGGCTCGGGCCCGACGACCTCGCCGTGGCCGATCCCGGCGTGCTGGCGACCAACGGCCTCGCCGTCGACGCTGCCGAGGCCGGCTCGCTCGGTGCGGTCGCCATCGACTGCGGGGTCGACCTGGTCGGCGCGATCGCCGACACGATGGGCGACGACCTCGCGGCGTCGGCCCGGACGTGCCTGGAGGGCGAGTTCGACGCCGACGTGGTCGGCCGGCTCCTCCTCGACGACCCGACGGCCACCGTCCGCGACGCCGTCCTCGCCTGCGCCCACCATCTCGACTGACCGTCGCCAGGAGCCGACATGCGCACCACACCGAACCGCACCGCCGTCGCCACCGGACTCGCCCTCGTCACCACGTTCGCGCTCGTCGCCACCGGCCACGCCGTCGGCGCGACGACCGGTGCGCCCACCGAGCACCCCGCCGATCGGGTCACCGCCGACGTGACCACCGCCGACGTCACCACCGGCGACAACACGTTCGGCAGCGGCCTCGCCGACGCCGTGCTCGACGCCAGCAGCACGATGTACGGCACGCGGGCGCTCGTCGAGACCCTCGACGACCCGAGCCCGTGGGTGCTCGCCCACGACCGGTTCCCCGACGGCGCCCCCGACGACCACGCCCTGCTGTTCGCGACCGACGCCGGCGACGTGCTGTTCCTCGGCGGCGACGAGGTGTTCGCCCCGATGGTCGTGTCGATCGACCCGCACGACATGCTCGACGTGCTCGGCCTCACGGGTGACGAGCTCTTCCCCGTGCTCGACGTCGAGGCCGACTGCCACGGCGATGCGATGTCGGTGCTGTGCCTCGGGGTCGACGCCACCGCCGGCGTCCTGTACGCCGTGCCCGGCGTGTACGTCGAGGAGATCTCCACGCTCCCGGCGGAGTTCATGCCGTCGGAGACCGAGGGAATGAGCGATGGGTTGACGTCGGATCCGGATGCGGAGTTCTTCCCGTCGGAGACCGAGGGGATGAGCGATGGGTTGACGTCGGATCCGGATGCGGAGTTCATGCCGTCGCAGACCGAGGGGATGGCCGATGGGTTGACGGTGGATCCGGATGCGGAGTACTTCCCGTCGGAGACCGATGGGATGGCGAACGACCTGGCCGGGAACGACAACGAGTGGCGGGCGCTGCCGAGCCCAGCGTTGCTGCGCGACGTGGTCGAGCTGCTGTGGTTCATGGACCAGACCAACCCCGAGAGCGAGCTGAAGGCGATGCTCGACGACGCGCTCGTCGGGTACGTGCCCGACCTCGACAGCGACTCGAGCGGGATGGTTCGCAGCGACCTCGCCGAGGGGGTGGTGACCGTGCTCCGCAGCGATCCCGATCTGCTCGACCTCGCACTCGGCATCGGCCGCTCACGACTCGACGGTCACCTGCTGGGCGACTACGACTACCCCGACTTCCTCGACATCCAACTCGCACCGGGGGCGAGCAACGCCACCGAACGAGTGCGTGCGGTGCTCGCGATCGTCAACGACGCGCACGAGCTGGCACTCGTGCTCGACGACTGGGTCCGGACCCCGGGCCGGAACTTCAAGGTCGAGATCGAGGGCGTCACGCAGGCCGCGTGGTCGTGGATCACCGCGCCGTTGCTGCAGCCACGGATGTTCGACGAGGCCGACGCACTGTTCGGCAAGCGGACGGGCCTGCGTAGCGCCGAGCTCGCCGATCGCGTCGAGCAGATCCTCGTGCACCTCGACGACCGGGACACGTCTGCGGGCACGTTCGACGACGTCGTCGGACGGCTCCGGATCGCGATCGACCACGTCGGCGCCGGGCTGCGCTCGGACGACCCCGTCCTCGCCGCGGCCACCGACCCCGACGACCCCGACGAGCCCGGCCCCGACGAGCGCCTCGAGGCGGCGCCCGACGACGAACGCACGACCACCGACACCACCTCCGGCGAACCGGGCGGGACGACCGAACCGGAACGGCCGGCGACGACCGAACCGGGACGCACGACGACGACCGAACCCGAGCGCACGACGACGACGGTCGCCGAGCGTCCGGCGACGACCGAACCGGAGCGCACGACGACGACGACGGTCCCGGAGCGCACGACGACGACGGTCGCCGAGCGTCCGGCGACGACCGAACCCGAGCGCACGACCACCACGACCGAACCCGAGCGCACCACCACCACCACGACCACCGCGCCCGACCGCTCGACGACCACCACGCCGTCGCGCTGAACGAACCCCAGGAGGACACGACGCCATGCGCGCCGAACGCATCCGGCTGCCCCGCAGCACCCGCCATCGCACCGCCGCCCTGGTCGGTGCCCTCACGTCGCTGGCGCTCGTCGCCGGGTGCGGCGGGGACGACGACGGCGGCGGCGATGGTGCGGTGGTCGACGTCGGTGTCGAGGCCGCCGCCGACCCCGACCCCGACGCCGGGCCCGCCGTCGGCGGCAGCGACCACGACTGTGCGGCCACCGAGTTGTCGTTCACCAACCACGCGGCCGGACTGAACGGCACGGCGACCACGGCGTTGGCGCGCAGCACGTTCGACGACGGCCTGTTCGAGGTCCACGTCGCCGACTTCGAGCTCACGGCCGACGACCTCCGCTCGTGGCGGCCCGAGGTGCCCGAGGACGGCAACGTCGTCACGATCCAGCTCACGGTGTTCAACGCGAGCGACGATCCGGCGCCGATCGAGCCGGGCGCCTCGCTCGAGCTGACGATCGACCCCGACGAGCTCACCTTCCTCGTCCGACACTTCACCGCCGACGACGACTGGAGCGCCGCCGAGAACATCGGCGTCGACTCGGTCGGGACGCTCGACGTGACGGCCGTCGGCGACGTGTTCTGCTTCGACCTCGACTACCGCGACCAGGACAAGGAGGTGGCCGGGACCGTGGCCGCCACCGTGTTCGAGCGCCGCTGAC
>SKSP01000390.1 GCA_007122945.1 Ilumatobacteraceae bacterium
CCCCCTCGCCCACCGGGGCTGAGATCGAGACGATTCACCAGCACCGTCGCGACGCTGGCCGGGCCGACGCCGACTTCGAGGTCTTCGCGGCCATGGGCAGCTCGGTCGATGCGATCCGTCGCTCCGAGGAGGTCGGGATGACGATGTGTCACGGCGACATCGCGGGCGAGACGCTGAGGGGCACCAAGGCGGAGCACGACGGGGAGGTCGACGCCCCGTGCCCGCCCCCTCGACCACGAGACGCGTCGGCCTGCCGGCTCACTCGGGCAGGGGGTGCTCCCGGCCGTGCTCGTCGACCACGCCGTAGGCGGCGGCCAGCTCGGCGACCCACGGCGATGTGCCGGTGCGGCGCATCAGGTCGGGGTTGGTGGCCAGGGCCACGACTGCACGCCCGGAGTAGCGGGGGGTCTCGAACGTGTCGAGTTCGGCCAGGGCGTCGGGATCTGCTGCCCGCGCCGCGTCCATGTGCTCGGTGCGCGTCACGTTCGGCCAGATCGAGACCACTGCGATGCCCTCGGGCTCGAGCTCGTGGGCCATGTCGCGGGTCATCTTGTCGAGGGCGGCCTTGCCGACCCCGTAGGCGACGTTGTACCGGTAGCGGCTGGCGGCGCGGCCCGACACGTTGACGATGAGCGCGCCCTTCCCGGCGGCCAGCAGCAGCGGCGCGGCGTAGTAGGAGGCCACGTACGCCGTGCGGGTGCCGACGTCGAACACGTCGCGCCAGATGTCGAGGGGCAGCTCCCAGAAGCGCGTGCCGATCGACTGGCCGAACTCCGGGGAGTTGAACACGCTGTTGACGAGCACGTCGACCGTGCCCTGCTCGGCTTCCACACGAGCGAACAGCGCCGCCACGTCGGCATCGACCATGGCGTCGCACCGCACCGGGATGCCCGTGCCGCCGTTGGCCGCGATCCAGTCGGTGGTCTCGGTGAGGGAGCCGAAGTGCCCGGGCGTCGCCTGTAGCGAACGCCCCGCGGCGTACACCGTGGCACCCGCCGCGCCGAGCTCCTGGGCGATGCCACGGCCGATGCCCCGGCTCGCCCCCAGCACCACCGCCACCTTGCCGTCGAGGCCCCCCACGATGCGTTCCCCTTCCCGCTGGCCCGCCCCACGGGCGCCTGCCGAGGCGGCCATCGTAGACCGGGGTCAGGCCTCGGGGCGGCCCCCGGGATAGCGAGACGGCACGTCGATGTGGCCCTCGCGACGCTGGAAGCGCCAGCGGCCGTCCTCGCGCACGAGCACGTCGCGATGGCGCCCCAGCATCGAGAGCACGGGGCTGCCGTCGGCTCCCCGGGTGATGACCGACCACATCACCTCCGACGTCGCCCGGTCTCCGTCGAGCGTGATGCGGGGGTTGGTGATGAGGTGGTAGCTCCCGCCCGGATCGCCCGGCATGGCGCGTTCCATCTGCTCGCGAATGGCGGCCCGCCCCGTGGCCCGGCCCAGCGGGCCGAGCAGCAGCTCGGCCTCCTCCGAGAACAGCTGCGCGTAGGACGCGAAGTCGTGTCGGTCGAGGGAGTGGCCGTAGTCGACGAAGAGTTGGCGGATCTCCTCGAGGTCCTCCAGCCGCTGCAGGCGTTGCTCGATCGTCTCCTGGTCGGATGCCATCGCCGGTTCCCTCCCCTCCCGGGTCGCGCCGCCGGTGTCGCGGTACCGGAAGACTACGCGCGCGGCGAGCCACGGCAGCGACGAGATTGGTCCCGCCGTCGGCCTCACCCGTCGCCTCGACCGCCTGTCCGACGACCGCCCGCCCCGACGCGGCGCTACCGCGGGTTCGCGTCGACGAGGCCGATCGGACCTCCCCAGTCCTGCCCGAACAGGGTGATGTCGCGCAGGTCCACCTGACGTTCAGCCATGAGGACGGCGATCGCGCAGAGCGGTGAACGTCGCGCTCACGGAGCCGGCTGCGGACTCGTAGACGGCCGCAGTTGCGTGTTGGCCCTCGCTCACGAAGTGCGCCTGGAGTTGGAGGACGAGCGCTTCGGGCTCCCGGCCGCACGCACCGCGTAGCTTGGCGGCGTGTCCGAGCGGAATCCGTCCGAGCCCGGCGGCGTCAGCGCCGGCGCCCGAGCCCTGCCGGTGTCCGAGCGGCCGCCGCTGCGCGAGCTGTGGCGGCGCGCCGGACGACGACACCGGTGGCGGATGGTGTTCGCCGCGTCGATGTCGGTCGTCAACAAGGCATGCGACATCGCGCCCGAACTGCTGATCGGCGCTGCCGTCGACGTCGTCGTCAACGAGGAGCGATCCCTCGTCGGACGGGTGATCGGCAGCGACGACCGGTTCACCCAGCTGTGGTTCCTCGCCGCGGTGACCGTCGTCGCGTGGGTGGCCGAGTCGCTCAGCCAGTACGTCGCCCACGTCAGCTGGCGCAACCTCGCCCAGCGGATCGAACACGACACCAGGGTCGAGGCGTATCGCCACGTCCAGTCCCTCGAGCTCGCTGCGCTCGAGGACCACTCGTCGGGCGGGGTGATGACCGTCCTCAACGACGACGTCAACCAACTCGAGCGCTTCCTCGACGTCGGCGCCGACGAGATCATCGTGACGATCGCCAACGTCGTGTTCGTCGGCATCACCTTCTACATCATCTCGCCGCAACTGACGGCGCTCGCGTTCGCGCCGATCCCGGTGATCGTCGCCGGCTCGCTGCTGTACCAACGGCGACTCGAACCGCGCTACCGCGCCGTCCGGGCCGCCGCCGGTCGCATCGCCGACACCCTCACCAACAGTCTCGGGGGCATGGCGACGATCACGGCGTTCGGCGGCGAGGAGCGCGAGGCCGCCCGCGTGGAGGCCGACAGCGAGCACTACCGGCAGGTCAACCGGCGGGCGATCGCTCTCTCGAGCGCGTTCATCCCGCTCATCCGGATGGCGATACTCGCCGGGTTCATGATGACGCTCGTCGTCGGGGGCCGGGCCGTGCTGAACGGCGACCTCGCGGTCGGTCTGTTCTCGGTGCTCGTGTTCATGACGCAGCGGCTACTGTGGCCGCTCACCCGCCTCGGCGAGGTGCTCGATCTCTACCAGCGGGCGATGGCGTCGTGCCGGCGCATCTTCGGGTTGCTCGAGATCGAGCCGCAGATCCTCCCCGGCACCGTCGATCTGCCCGAGCCCGTCCGCGGCGAGATCGGCTTCGACCGGGTCTCGTTCGCCTACGGCGACGGGGCGCCGGTGCTGCGCGACCTCGACCTGCACGTCCCTGCCGGCGAGACGCACGCCATCGTCGGTGCGACCGGTGCCGGCAAGTCGACGCTCGTGAAGCTGATCCTGCGCCTCTACGAACCGACCAACGGGCGGATCACCCTCGACCGCGTCGCGACCGAGACGCTCACGTTCCGGTCGTTGCGCGGCTCGATCGGGTTCGTCGCCCAGGACGTCTTCTTGTTCCACGGGACAGTCCGCGACAACCTCACCTACGGGCGCACGGAGGCCACCGACGCCGAGGTCCGCCGGGCACTCGTCGCCGCGGAAGCGACGTTCGTCGATGCCCTCCCGGGCGGGCTCGACGCCGTCGTCGGCGAGCAGGGACAGAAGCTGTCCGGCGGCCAACGTCAGCGGCTCACGATCGCCCGTGCCCTCGTGCGCGACCCGGCGGTCCTCCTGCTCGACGAGGCCACCTCGGCGGTCGACAACGAGACCGAGGCGGCGATCCAGCGATCGCTCGCCGTGGCCGCCGCCGGCCGTACCACCATCGTGATCGCCCATCGGCTGTCGACCGTCCGGCACGCCGACCGCATCCACGTGATGGAGGCGGGGCGGATCGTCGAGGCGGGAACCCACGACGAGCTCGTCGGAGCGGGCGGTCTGTACGCCGCGCTGTGGCGGGTCCAGACCGGCGAGACCCTGGAGCGGTCCCCCGAGGTGGTGGCGGGGGACTGACCGATCGGACGTGTCCCTGCCGAACCCGTTGGAGGCGACGCCACCCCAGCGAACGGGTCGCGCCGACCGCGTCGCACCCCGACATCCGAGATCGTGTCGCCGCCGTCGGCGAGCATCACCGCGGCGTCGATCTGGTACCGACGGTGTCCTGATCGGGACAGCGGACGCGCACATCGGCGCCAGGCGTCCCACGCTCCAGGTGTAGCGTTTGCGAGGTGCGCGCCGACACGTACGAACGGGCGGAGCGTCGCCTCGCCGAGCTCGCGGCGCGTGGTTCGGATGCCGTGACGTTCTTCCGGGAGGCGCAGGAGGTGCTGCTCGGCGCCGTGCCATCGGTCCCGCTCGTGTTCTGGAACACGCTCGACCCCTTCTCGCTGCTGCTGACCGGCGGCTACGACCACGAGGGCCGCGAGAAGCCCCACGAGGTGCTCATGTGGGAGTACCTCGTCGACGACGTGATGAAGACGCTCGACGCCGTCCGCTCGACGCGAGGCGTGCTCACCCTCGAGGAGGCATCCGGAGGCGATCCCACCTCGACCACGCTCCATCGGACGTTCCTCGAGCCCTCGGGTCTCGAGCACTGCGTCGAGGCCACGTTCCGAGCCCGCTCCGGCCACACGTGGGGCAGTGTCACCCTGTTCCGCGAGAGGGGTGCACCCGGCTTCGGCCGTCACGAGCTCGACCTCCTCGAAGCACTTGCTCCGGAACTCGCTCGCGGCGTGCAACGTGGGTTGCTGATCGGCGAGGCGACCGACCCGGAGTGGTCGGACTCCCCCGGGCTCGTGGTGTTCGACGCGCGCTGGACACCCATCACCCTGACGTCCGCCGCCGAGCGATGGATCACCGAGATCGCGCCCGGATGGACGCCCGACCGTGAGCCGCCAGCACCCGTGCTGGCCGTTGCCGCCAACGCCATGGGCGCCGAGACACAGACGCGCGTCGCCGAGCGACACGGCGACGCGACGATCGCCCGCGTCCGGGCGCCGTCGGGCGGATGGTTCTCGCTCCACGGCGTTGTCATGGTGGTGGACGGGTGTCGGCGCGCCGCCGCGATCATCGAGCCCGCCCATCCGGCACGCATCGTTCCACTGCTGATGGCGGCGTACGAGTTGACCGCGCGCGAGCAGCAGGTCACGTCGCTGGTGCTACGCGGGGCGTCGACACGAGCGATAGCGACGACGCTTCGCATCTCCGTCCACACGGTGCAAGAGCACTTGAAGCACGTCTTCGACAAGGTCGATGTCCGCAGCCGCCGTGACCTCGTCGGCCGGGTCTTCTTCGCCCACTACGAGCCACGGGTCCGCGACAACGAGCGACGCGTGGCGGTGTCGTCGCCGCATCGGGGCGGACCGTTCCCCAGCGCGGCCGCTACTCCAACGGAGACCGCGGGGCTCTGACGCGGTCGCAGGCCGACATCGCCGGGCTGCAGCGACCAGGCCGGCGGAGACACTGCGGGTGGGGAACTCGCTGCACGGGCTCGGGTAGCCTCGCCTCGGTGGGGGTAGCGCGGGTGGCGCCCGTCGCCGACGATGCGAGGACGCGGGGCTGATGTCGCGTGTCGAGTCGGACGGCCCGCCGCGGGGGTGGGACCGCCGGGTCACCGCCGCGATCGGCGCGGCGATCGTCGTGCCGCTGGCCGCGCTGGTCGTGCTCCGGGTGTGGCCCGAGCTCGACCTGCTCTGGCAGCACCACCCGGCGCACTTCTGGTTGGTGCTCGCTGCCGCCGCCGTGACGGTGATGCTCGGCTACAACCTCCACGTGGCGGCACGCCGGCGGGCGGACGCGCGCTTGC
>SKSP01000069.1 GCA_007122945.1 Ilumatobacteraceae bacterium
GCCCGGTGATCGACCCGGTGATCGACCTGCGTGCTCGACGCGACCGGTCCACGGTGTCGCCGATCAGGTGGGCTCGGTCGCGCCGAACTCGACGGTGTCGCCGGGCCGGAGCTCGGTGAACTCGCCCCGGCATCCGACCTCGATCGTGCGGCCCCCGCCGGCGGCCGCCGACACGCGCACGCAATCCCCGGTGACGCGCACCTCGAGCGGGACGTCGCGGTACTGGATGCGGAACTCGAGCTCGCCGAGGGTCTCGGGCCAGAACGGGTCGAACCACAACCGATCGCCGCGCGTCTCCAGTCCGGAGAAGCAGCGTTGGAGCAGATCGACGCTGCCGCACATCGCCGCGAGGTGGATCCCCTCCGGCGTCGTGCCGCCCTGGATGTCGGCGATGTCGGCCGCGAGGGCCCGCTCGTAGTGCTCGACGGCGCGGTCGCGCTGGGCCCGTGCGAGCACCCAGGCGTGCACGACGGAGCTGAGTGTCGACCCGTGCGACGACCGGCGCTCGTAGTAGTCGATGGTCCGCGGGATCGCTTCGGGTTCGAGTCGGTAGCCGAGACCCGCGAGGACGTCCCGCAGTTCGTCCGCGGTGAGCAGGTAGAACAGCATCAGCACGTCGGCCTGCTTGGAGACCTGGTAACGGTTCGGCGTGTCGCCCTCCGCCTCGAGGATCCGGTCGAGCCGATGGATGTCGCCGTACTCGGCGCGGTAGTGCTCCCAGTCGAGCTCCTCGAGCTGCTCGTAGCCCTCGAACTGACTGATGATGCCGTCGTCGTGGAACGGCACGAACATCTTGCACCCGATGTCGCGCCAACGCTCGATGTCGGCCGGTCCGAGCCGCAGCCGCTCCAGCAGCTCGCGGCGCGTGGGGACGTCGAGCAGCTCGAGCACCTCGATCGCCCGGTGCAGGACCCACACCGCCATGACGTTCGTGTAGGCGTTGTTGTCCAGCCCGTCGTGGTCGGCATCGGGGTGGCGCGTGTGGAACTCGTCCGGGCCGACCACGCCGCGGATCACGTAGCGCCCCCGTGCTCCGTCGAACGTGGCGATGCTCCCCCAGAAACGAGCGATCTCGACCAGCAGCTCGGCACCGTGACGGTCGAGGAACTCGCGGTCGTCGGTCACCTCCTGGTACTGCCAGACGTTGTAGGCGATGGCGATGCCGATGTGGCGCTGCAGATGGGTCGCATCGGGCATCCACCGTCCGGACTCCGGGTTGAGGTGCACGACCTGGCTCTCCTCACGGCCGTCGCTGCCGGACTGCCAGGGGAACATCGCGCCCTCGAAGCCCGCTTCGCGCGCGGCGTGGCGGGCCTCGTCGAGCCGCCGGTAGCGGTAGCCGAGCAACGACCGCGTCAGGGCCGGGAGCCGGAGGTTCAGGACCGGGAAGACGAACAGCTCGTCCCAGAAGATGTGACCCCGGTACGCCTCGCCGTGCAGACCGCGCGCGGGCACGCCGACGTCGAGGTCCTCGGAATGGGGTGAGACCGTCTGGAGCAGGTGCACCAGGTGGAGCCGCAACGTGCGCATCGACTCGATGCTGCCGTCGGGCTCCAGGTGGAAGCGCTCCCACAGGTGCGCCCAGGCGACGGCGTGCTCGTCGAGCAACTCGTCGAAGGTGCCTCGGCGATCCAGCTCGCGGCACGCCTGGTTCGTCGGTTCGGAGATCGCCCGGTCGCGGCTCGTGTACACCGCGACCACCTTGTCGACCGTCACGACGTCGCCGACCGAGACGTCGAGCGCCAGCTCGTGGCCGGCGGCCAGATCGTCGCGCAGCGACCGACGAGCGACGTCGGCGCCGGCCGCGCGCATCGTCGTCCGTGCCGCCACCGACACGCGGATGCGGGTCTGGTTCGTCTCCACCGCGACGAGCGCCGTGTCGTCGCTCGGGTGTCCGGTCGAGACCACGTGGAGGTGATCGCTCGGCAGATCCCGGTAACGGTCGACGAGCGTGTTCCGGACATCGGCGTCGATCGTCGACCGGACCCGGAGGCGACCCGACCAGTCCTCGGCGGTGATCGACGTCTCCAGCGCCGCGACGTGCGCGGAGGCCATGCTCACGAACCGCCGCTGCCGGAGCTCGGTGGTCCGACCGTGGTCGTCGCGGAAGCGGACCCGGCGGGTCAGCACGGCCCGCCGCAGATCGAACTCGAGGACGTGGTCGAGCACCTCCACCCGGTCGACGTGGAACGACTCGCCGTCGTCGATCGAGAACGTGAGCGCGAGCCAGTTCGGCAGGTTGACCATGCTCTCGTTGCCCACGACGCGACCGGCGATCTCGCTCTCCAAGCGGTTGAAGATCCCGGCCGCATAGGTGCCCGGGTAGTGCGTCCCGTCGGCCGAGGTCTCCGGCGCCGCGCCGCGGGTGGCGATGTAGCCGTTGCCCACGGTGCAGAGCGTCTCGCGCAACCCCTCCTCGTCGGGGTCGTACCCCTCGTAGCGCAGCACCCACGCCGAGCCGCCGCCGCAATTCGCGCTCGTCACGTCCGAATGCTTACCCGATCCGGCGGACCGCCACACCTGTCGGTCACGGTGCGGCGCGGTCACGGTGCGGCGCGGTCCCGGTGCGGCGCGGTCACGGTGCGGCGCGGTCACGGTGCGGCGCGGTCCCGGTGCGGCGCGGTGCCGTTTCACGGATCCGACCAGTGGGCAGCCTCGACCCATGGCCCCGATCAACCGCGTCCTCGACCCGCAGCCGGTGGAGACCCTCGCGGCCCACGTGCAGCTCGGAGGAGGGAGCGGGCTCGACGCGGCCCGCCAGCTCGAGGGCGTCGACGTCATCGGGGAGATCGAGGCGTCCGGTCTGCGCGGTCGAGGCGGCGCCGGCTTCCCGACCGGCACGAAATGGCGGTCGATCGCGGCCGGCACCAGCGCTGACACCGGCGAGGGGCGGGCACCCGTCGTGGTCGTCAACGCCGCCGAGGGCGAGCCCGGTTCGTTCAAGGATCGCACGCTGCTGCGGACCAACCCCTACCGGGTGTTGGAGGGTGCGCTCATCGCCGCGGATGCGATCGGCGCGACCGAGGTGATCGTCGCGCTGAAGCAGGCGTTCCTGCGCGAGCACCGCCGGCTCGCACTGGCGATCGCAGAGATGGCCGACGCCGGCTGGCTCCGCGACGCCGACGTGCGGATCGTGACCGGCCCGGGTGACTACCTGTTCGGCGAGGAGACCGCCCTGCTCGAGGTGATCGAAGGACGCCAGCCCTTCCCTCGCATCGCGCCCCCGTACCGGCGTGGTATCGCCGACCCGGCGGTCGCCGACGTGCAGGACGCCACTGACACCAGTGACACCAGCGACGCCAGCGACACCAGCGACACCGGCCTCGCCGACTCCGGGCTCGTCCTGGCCAACAACGTCGAGACGCTCGCCAACGTTCCCGACATCGTCGTCCGCGGCGCCGAGTGGTTCCGCTCGGTCGGGACAGCGGACTCGCCCGGCACGATCGTGTGCACGGTGAGTGGCGACTCGCGACGAGCCGGCGTGCGCGAGTTCCCGATGGGCACGCCACTCGGCGAGATCATCGAGACCATCGGCGGCGGAGCGGTCGACGACAACCGCATCGTCGCCGCCGTGTCCGGTGTCTCCAACGCCATCGTGCCCGCCGATCTGTTCGGGACACCCGCGAGTCACGAGGGCATGGAGTCGATCGGCAGTGGTCTCGGCGCCGCCGGCTTCATCGTGGTCGACGACCGGACCGACATCGTCGCCTTCGCGCACGCGATCTCCCGCTTCCTCGCCGTCGAATCGTGCGGCCAGTGCGAACCGTGCAAGTCCGACGGGCTCGCGGTCGCGACCGAGCTCGATGCGGTGCGGCGGTCGTCAGCGAGACCCGGCGCCGAGGAACGGCTCCGCGACCGGCTCACGACCATCGTGGACGGTGCCCGGTGCACGCTCGCCGAACAGCATCGAGCCGTGGTCACCAGCGTCCTCGACCACGCGAGCGACGCGGTGGGTGGACACGTCGACGCCTCGCTGCCCGACGCGGCCGCGGTGCTCGTCGCACCGATCGTCGACATCGTCGACGGCCTCGCCACACTCGACTCGGCGCAGGCCGACAAGTTGCCCGACTGGTCCTACGGCGCGTCGGACTCGGGAAGCTGGCCGGCAGCGCACCTGGGCGACACCCCCGTCGCGGTGCGGCTGTGGAGCCGGACACCCGGCGCCGTCGACACGGCTCGGCGTGTCGCCGACGGTGCCGACGGTGCCGAGTTGACCGACGCCGACGACCGTCCGATCCCCGTCGACGTCGCCGGTCAACTCGAGCTCGCCCACCACGAGCTCGTGGACGCCCTCCTCGCGACGAAGGCACCGCGCCTCGACGAGGGCGCGCGAGGTCGACGGGTGGAGCGGTTCGCGAACCTGCTCGATGCCCACATGGAGGTGACCACCCAGGTGCTGCTCCCCTGGGTCCGCCGGGCCGCGGGCGACGCGGGTGAGGAGCTCGCGGCGCGCGCCGATGACCTCGACCGGGCGGCGCAGAACCTCGTTGCCGCCCTGCGCAGCTCACCGGCCGACCCACAGCTGCACGATCTCGCGCGCGACCTCCACGCGGCGATCATCGACGAGGAGCGCCGGATCGTCCCCCTGCTGGAGAACCACCTCGACGACGGCAGTCTCACCGACGTCGGTCGGGCGATGCACGAGGCCCGTCTGCAGGGCACCGGGTCGCCCCGGGCCGCGTCGGCTCCCGATCAGTAGCGCGACGCCGACTCAGTCGCAGCGGAAGGCGCCCTCGAGCACCCCACCGTCGGGGAACTCGCCGCGGAAGCTCCCCGCGCCGGAGTCGGCGTTGAGGGTCACCTCGGCCGCCACGCTCTCGAGCTCGCCAGCGGGTGCGTCGAGCGTGAGACGGATGGTGGCCGGCGCCGGGAGACCGTCCGCGTGGTCGCTGCCGACGGGATCGACGTCGGTCGACACGAGCTCGAACCGCTCGAGGCCGCCCTCCGAGCGGTCGACCGCCGGCGATCCGACCCGGACGACGAACGCCCCTGCCGCAGGCACGCCCACGCCATCGGGGCCCGCCGCCGAGCACCAGACCGGTGCCCGATCGAGGTCGTCGGACAACGGCGTGGTGGCCAACACGGTGTCGGCGCCGATCGCGAGCAGACGTTCCGCGTCGCCGGTTCCGGGCAGGAGCCGCGCGGAGACCTCGATGGCGTCGATCTCGTCGCCGACGACGCGGGCCGGCAGGGTCGTGGTCGTCGTCGTGGTCGTGGTCGGCGCCGTCGTCGGGGCGGGCGTGGCCACGGGTGGCGCCACGGTGGTCGCGGGCGACGTGTCGGCGGTCGGCGCCACGTCGTCGGCCGAGCACGCGACGAGGGCCACCAGGGCGGTCAGCACCAACACCAGCACCGGCACCGGCGTCGGGCCGAGCGGCCGGGCGGCGATCCGCCGCGCCGCGGTCACGGGGCCGGCGTCACCCGGTCGGCCCGAAACAGGGCGAGGTCGCGCAGGTTCGGGTTGTTGCTGAACACCTCGATCGCCGGGTCCTGTGGGAGCCGGAGGCCGCGCTGCAGGACGCGCATCTGGGTGTGCTGGTTGTACTCCACGAGCGTCACCGCCCAGCCGTCGCGTCCGGCCCGCGCCGTCCGGCCGGAACGGTGGAGGTAGTCCTTGACGTCCTTGGCCGGGTCGTAGTGGATGACCGCGCCGATGTCGTCGA
>SKSP01000455.1 GCA_007122945.1 Ilumatobacteraceae bacterium
GCAGACCTCGAGTGCGCGCACGACCCGCCGCGTGTTCGTCGGCTCCATCCGGGCCGCCGCGGTCGGGTCGATCACGGCGAGGCGGGCGTGGAGCTCCGGGGTGTGCTCGCCGGCCGGGCCGGCTTCGGCCTCGAGGCGGCGGCGCACGTCGGGCCACTCCCCGGGCAGGGTGAGCCCGTCGACCACGACCCGGTGGTAGAGCCCCGTGCCCCCGACGAGGATCGCCCGTCGCCCGGCGCCGAGGATCGTGGTCCGGGCGGCCTCGAAGTGGCGCTGGAACTCGGCGACCGTGAAGTCGTGGTCGGGGTCGACGAGGTCGATCAGGTGGTGCGGGACCCGAGCTCGCTCGGCGGCGGACGGCTTGGCCGTCCCGACGTCCATGCCCCGATAGACCTGCATGGCGTCGACCGAGACGAGATCGACGTCGCCCAGGCGCTCGGCGACGTGCAGCGCGACCGCCGACTTGCCGGCCGCCGTCGGCCCGACCACGGCCACGAACTCGGTCAACCGGCGGCCACCGGGATGCGGGCCCGGTGCGCGGGCCCGGCGACGACCTCCACCAGCTCGCCCATCAGGTGGTGCGGTGCGCCGCGCGTGACCTCGACCACGGCGTAGCTCCCGGGTCGTACCGGGTGCGGGGCCCGGAAGTGCAGCAGCTTGTTCTGGCGGGTCCGTCCGGTGGTCACCGCCGGGTCCTTCTTGCTCGGCCCCTGCACGAGGACCTCCTCGAATCGGCCGACGCGGGCCTCGTTCCGCTGCAGCGACGACCGCTCGACGACGACGCGGAGCCGCTGGAACCGCTCCCCCGCCACCGCCGGGTCGACGAACTCGCGCTCCATGTCGGCCGCCTCGGTGCCCGGGCGGGGAGAGAAGACGAACGTGTAGGCGTCGTCGAACTCTGCGGCCGCGGCCACCTCGAGGGTGCGTTCGAAGTCGTGGTCGGTCTCACCGGGGAACCCGACGATGATGTCGGTCGACACCGCCAGGTCGGGCACGATCCGGCGGGCCTCGGCGAGCCGCTCCAGGTACCGCTCGGCGGTGTAGCCGCGATGCATCGCCGCGAGGACACGATCGCTGCCCGCCTGGAGCGGGTAGTGCAGGTGCTCGCAGACCGACGCCGTCTCGGCCATCGCCGCGAACGTCTCGGGGCGCATGTCCTTGGGGTGCGGGCTCGTGTAGCGGACCCGGCGGATGCCCTCGACCGACCCGACGGCGCGCAGCAGGTCGGCGAACAGTGGCCGCACCCGCGCCTCGGTGTCGCCGGCGCGCCGGGCGGCGAGCTGCAGGTCGCGGCCGTAGCTGTTGACGTTCTGGCCGAGCAACGTCACCTCGGTGACACCGTCGGCGGCGAGCGCCTCGACCTCGGCGACGATGTCGGCGAACGGCCGGCTGATCTCGGCGCCACGGACGGCCGGGACGATGCAGAACGCACAGTTGTTGTCGCACCCGATCTGGATCGTCACCCACGCGTTGAACGACACCTCGCGTCGGGCGGGCAGCGCCGAGGGGAACATCGCGTGGTCGTCGATCACGGCCGCCTCGAGGATCTCGGTGATCGGTCCGTGCCGGCGAGCATCCGCGACGAGGTCGGCAGCGCGGTGCACGTTGTGGGTGCCGAGCACGACGTCGACCTGCGGCGCCCGCTCGCGCACGATCTCACGGTCCTTCTGGGCGAGACAGCCCGACACGACGATCTGGCGGCCGTCACGTGCGTCCTTCCACGGCACGAGGTGGCCGAGGTTGCCGTACAGCTTGTTGTCGGCGTTCTCGCGGATGCAGCACGTGTTCAGGACGACGACGTCGGCGTCGTCCTCGGACTCCGCCGGCAGCATCCCGTCCGCCTCGAGCAGCCCGGCGATGCGCTCGGAGTCGTGCTCGTTCATCTGGCATCCGTAGGTGCGCACCAGGTAGCGGCGTGGGGCGTCGTCGCTCACCGGGACGAGGCTAACGGGACGAGGGGCGGACGGTCGCCGACGGCGGATGCTGGCGGTGACGGGGCACGGTCGGGGCGCCGCCGCGGCACTACCCTCGGCGACCGTGATCTCCGACGGCGGCCGGCTGGAGCGGCGGCTGGGCCTCGGCGACGCCGTCGTGATCGGGGCCGGCTCGATGGTCGGTGCCGGTGTCTTCGCCGCCTGGGCACCCGCCGCCGGCGCCGCCGGGACCGGCCTGTTGATCGGGCTGGTGATCGCCGGGGTGATCGCGTTCTGCAACGCCACGTCATCCGCGCAGCTGGCCGCCGTCCACGCCGAATCGGGCGGCACCTACGTGTACGGCCGCGAGCAGCTCGGCCCGGCGTGGGGCCACCTCGCGGGCTGGGCGTTCGTGGTCGGCAAGACCGCATCGTGCGGGGCGATGGCGCTGACCGTCGGGGCGTACCTCTGGCCCGAGCAGGAGCGAGCGGTCGGTGTGGCCGCCGTGATCGCCATCGCGCTCGTCAACATCGGCGGGCTGACCCGCACCGTCGCGGTGACGAAGGTGTTGCTCGTCGTCACGCTGGCCGCGCTCGCGGCCGTGGTCGCCGCGGGCTGGGGCAGCGGCGAGGCCGACCTGGCCCGGCTCACACCTGTCGACGCCGGTGTGCTCGACGTCCTGCGCTCGGCCGGGTTCCTGTTCTTCGCGTTCGCCGGCTACGCCCGGATCGCCACGCTCGGCGAGGAGGTCCGCGACCCGGCGACGACGATCCCCAGAGCGATCCCGCGTGCGCTGGGCGGCGTGCTCGCGCTGTACGCCGTGATCGGGGTCACGTTGCTCGTCGTCGTCCCGGTCGACCTGGTGGCGGCCTCGGGCGCACCACTCCGGCTCGTGGTCGAGGCCGGCGGGTTCGAGTGGCTGGGGCCGATCACGCGGGTCGGTGCCGGCATCGCCGCGCTCGGGGTCCTGTTGAACCTGATCCCCGGGGTGTCGCGCACGAGCCTCGCGATGGCCCGGCGGCGAGAGCTGCCGATCTGGTTCGCGCACGTCGACACCCGCCGCTCACTGCCACTGCGCGCCGAGTTGACCGTCACCGCCGTGATCGTGGTGCTGGTGCTCACGCTCGACCTGCGCGGCGCGATCGCACTGTCGAGCGTGACGGTCCTGACGTACTACGCGATCACGAACGCATCCGTGCTCACGCTCGCCGCCGAGCACCGCCGTTGGCCGACGTGGGTCGCCGTGCTCGGATTCGTCGGCTGCGTCGTCGTCGCGGCCTCATTGCCCCTGGAGGCCGTCGTCGGCGGTGTCGCCGTCCTCGCGCTGGGCGTCGCGATCCGCCTCACGTCGCTGCAGTTCCGCAGCCGCTGAGCGACGACACACGTCTCGGGTCCTTCGACCCTGGCCCGCCGACGTCCGCGCCGCGCATCATGCAGACGTGGACCTCGACGCGCATCGACGGGAGGTCCGGGCGATCGTGGTCGACCGGACGCTCACCTACCGACAGCGGATCCAGGCGCTCGCCCTGGCGGCCGAGAACACGCTCGGTCCACCCATCGTGAGCGATGCCTGTCGCACCGCGCTCGACGACGGTGTCATCGGCGACCTCCACGAGGGCAGCTTCCCCCACCGGCCGCGCTACACGCTGCCGGACTACGCCCGTGCCCTGACGCTCGGGAGCGACTTCCTCGAGCTCGCGTCGCCGAGCGACTTCGACGACGCGACGACGCTCCTCCTCGCCCTCTACGGCAGCGTCCCGTCGATCACGGGGTACCCCGTGTGGTTCGGCGACCTCGACCGACTGCTCGAACCGTTCGCCGCCGACCTCACCGACGCGGAGCTCCACCACCGTCTCCGCCGGTTCTGGATCCTGCTCGACCGACTGTTCCCCGACGCGTTCGCCCACGCCAACCTCGGGCCCGAGGACGGCCGCGTCGCACGCGCCGCGCTCGCGGTTCATCGAGAGGTCCGCCAGGTTGTTCCCAACCTCACGCTGCGGGTCGACCCGCGGACGACCCCGGACGGCCTCCTGCTCGACGCCGTGCGGACGATCGCCGTCGTGGCGCAACCGCACCTGGTGAACCATCCGATCATGGTCGCCGACCTCGGTGAGCGCTACGGCGTGGTCAGCTGCTACAACTCGCTGCCCGTCGGCGGCGGCGCGCACACCCTGGTGCGGCTCGACCTGAAGCAGGCGGCCGTCCGGCACACCGGGGACGCCGGGTCCTTCGCCGCGACCACGCTCGCGACGTACGTCGACCTGACCGCCGAGCTGATGATCGCCCGGATCCGACGCCTCGTCGAGGAGTCCGGGTTCTTCGAGAGCTCGTGGCTCGTCCGCGAGGGTTTGCTGTCCCTCGACAGGTTCACGGCGATGTTCGGGCTGATCGGCCTCGCCGAGTGCGTCGAGACCCTGCTGGAGCGCGACGGACGGCCCGGCCGGTACGGGCACGACCGCCACGCCGACGAGCTCGCGCACGCGATCGTCCGTTCCGTCGCAGCACGCGTCGCCGACATCCCGGTGCCGTACTGCGAGGCCACCGGGGGCCGTGCCCTGCTGCACAGCCAGGCCGGCCTCGAATCCGATCGGGGCGTCACGGCGGGGACGCGGGTCGCGGTCGGCTCCGAGCCGCCACTGTACGACCACGTCCGGGTCGTCGCCCCGAACCACGCCCTGTTCCCGTCGGGGGTCAGCGACATCATGCGGCTCGACGAGACGATCGCCGACAACCCGCAGGCCGGCGTCGACATCGCCCGGGGAGCCATGGCGGCGGGCATGCGCGACGTGACGTTCGAGGTGGCCGGCGGTGAGTTCGTCCGGGTCACCGGCTTCCTCGTGCGGCGGTGCGACCTCGACCGGATCGACGACGGGGTCCGGCACGCGAGCACCGTCCTCGGTGCCGGCCAGTTCACCAACATGCACCTCGACGAGCGCCGCGTACAGCGCGTCCGGTCCCATGAGCTCGATCCGCGGTCTGGTCGCTGACGTCGTCCCGTCGTCGTTCGTCGACGGTCCGGGGAACCGATACGTGGTGTTCCTCCAGGGGTGCACGTTCAACTGCCTGGTGTGTCACAACCCGCACACGATCCCCACCCGCCCGACCGACGGTGCCAGGGAGACCGACGTCGACACGCTGGTCAGCGACATCGCACGCGCCGCACCGTTCCTGTCGGGCGTCACCGTGTCGGGCGGGGAGGCGACCCTCCAGTGGGAGTTCGTCGACGAGCTGTTCCGACGTCTGGCCGACCGAGCCGACACCGCTCACCTGACGCGGCTGGTCGACTCGAACGGCGACACCGAGCCCGAGGTCTGGGACGTGCTCGCCCGCTCGATGGACGGCGCGATGGTCGACCTCAAAGCGCTCGACCCCGACGTGCACCGGTACCTGACGGGCCGCGACAACGACCGCGTCGTGGCGAGCATCCGTCAGCTCGCGGCGCTCGGCCGTCTCAGCGAGATCCGGCTCCTGCTCGTGCCGGAGGTCAACGACACACCCGACCAGCTGGCCGCGACAGCGGCGTTCATCGGCGACCTCGGGGAGGCCGCCGCCGAGGTTCCGGTCGCGCTCCTCGGGTTCCGGCGCCAGGGCGCCCGGCCGGTGGCCGACCGGTTCCGGGAGGCCACCGACGACCACCTCGTGGCTGCAGCGGAGGTCCTGGCGGCGCACGGCATCGACCCCGACCGGATCCGCGGCGTCGCACCCGAGCGGTACCGTGCGAGCACGACGAACGGAGGAGGACGACGATGAGCGATCGGGTACACGATCGGGTACACGATCCGGTGCGCGACGCGTGGACCGAGGTCGGAGCCGGCTTCTCGAGTCTCGGCGAGTCGATCTCGTCGAAGTTCAAGCACGCCGACGACACAGCGCCCGCCGCGGGCGATGGCGACGCGGGCCCACAGGAGGACCCCGAGCTCCGTGCGGCCTTCGACCGGTTCGTCGCCGCGGGCCGAGAGCTCGGGGACCGCGTGGCCGGCGTCGGACGCGACGACGAGGTCCGCACCCGGGCGCGCGACGCCTCGCAGAAGCTCGACGACGCGCTCGTCGCGACGGTCGACCTGATCACCGACCGACTGGCGGGACTCGTCGGCCGGTCGGCGCGTGAGCGGTCCGGGACCGATGCCACAGCACCCGGTTCCCCACCCGCCACCCCGTCCGACACCCCACCCGACACCCCGTCCGAGAGCCCACCCGACGGCGAGGGAGTTGCCCGACCGGGCTGATCGCTGACTACCGTCGCCGACCATATGGGCTACCGAGGTGACCTCTACAACATCTTCCTGATCGCCCACGTGATCACGGCGGTCGTGGCGTTCGGTCCGCTCTTCGTCTATCCGAAGCTGCACCGCTCCGGTCAGATCTCGTCGGTCGCCGGACTGCACATGCGCGTGGTGTTCCCGTCGCTCACCGCGCTCTGGGTGCTGGGCATGGGCCTGGCCGGACTGTCGGACGGACTGATCAAGGTGGCCGATCTCTGGATGACGCTCTCGATCATCCTGTGGGCGCTGTTGATGGCGGTGAGCTGGTTCCTGATCCGCCCGGCGCTCCGTGACGACGGCGACGAGCGCACGGCGTCGATGCTGAGCGCCGGCGTGGGGATCACCCACCTCGGTCTCGTGATCGGCCTCTACCTGATGGTGTTCAAGCCCGGCTTCTGACGGCCGGGCCCGGTCGTCAATCGATCTCGACCTCGTCGAACCGGTCGGCGTCGGCCACCTCGTCGTCAGCGGGCGGTTCGTCACCGGGCACCAGCCCGGCCGCGATCATCACCTTCTCGCTGATCTCCATCGTGATCTCGGGGTTCTCGGCCAGGAACACCTTGGCGTTCTCGCGCCCCTGACCGAGCTGCTCACCCTCGTAGGTGAACCAGGCCCCCGACTTCTTCACGATGCCGAGATCGACCGCCATGTCGAGCAGGGATCCCTCACGGCTGATCCCCTTGCCGTACATGATGTCGAACTCCGCTTGACGGAAAGGAGCCGCACAGTTCGACACGACGACGCCGTCGGCCACGAACGTGTGGTCGTCGCCGACCTCGATGTCGTAGACGTCGGCCCACTCGGGATCGCTGATCGCGATGATCCGGTCGTACCAGACGTCCTCGCCGAGCACGTCGGTCAGGAACGAGCTGTCCAGCGCGTCCGCCAACCGCTCGACGTGATCGCGTCGCAGCCGGCTCACGCCGAGCACCTGCTTGAGCCCACCGCGTGGGTCGCCCGCTCCGTCGCCGACCAGCCCGGCGGCGACCGCCGGCGTCACACCGCGGCCCCGCAGGTACGCGAGGACCGGCTCGGTCTGGGTCGCGGGCAGGTAGTTGCGCTGCGAACCCCGGTGCACGGCCAACGTCGGGTCCGACAGTGCCTCCACCAGCGCCGCGCCCCGTGGCCCCCACATCGGGACGGCCTCGGCGAAGCGTCGGACGTTCTCGATCCCGGAGATCCGGACCTCGAACTTCTCGAGCCGGGACACGACCTTGCGACCACCGATGATGCTCGGTCGCTGATGCGTCGGGTCGTAGGAACGGACGGAGCTCCCGATGCCCCATCGGAGCAGGAGCCAGTGCAGCTGGTGAGCGAGTTGCTCCGATGCCGTCGTGTACCCGACCCGCAGGCCGCCGGTCTGCTCCCGTGATACCCAGCCGTCGCTCTCGAGCAGGCCGAACACGAGATTCGCAGCGACATCCTCGGCGAGATCGGGATCGAAGAACTCGACCGGGATCTGCTTGGTCGGGGCGAGGTGGCCCCAGATGCCGGCCCGGCGTGCGAGCTCGAGGACACCGTTCGTCTCCCCCGGGCGATGACTGATGTACTGCTCGAGACCGCGTTGGCGGGTCGAGCACCCCATCGTTTCGGCGATCGAGCACACGTCGTCATGGAGGTCGGCCACGTTGTTGATGAAGGCAATCGGGGTCTTGCCGCCCACGTATCCGTCGCCGATCAGGTAGCCGAGCAAACGTGCCTCGTCGGGCGTGTACGGGCGGGCCTCACCGAAGCCCAGGAACCGACGCGGTCGGGCGAGTCGGTCGCCAACGGTCAGCTCGCCCGCTTCGCGCCACCCTCGGTCGGTCATCACGCGGTGATCGGGGGTCACCCGCAGCTGCGTGCCGTCGCGCAGCGCGAGCGTGATCACCTCCGCCTCGCCCTGGTCGAACCGCTGGGTGATCGGGCGGACGTGCAATCGCCCGCCCTTGTCGGCCGCAACGACGTTCGATCCGCCGCCGGCGACGATGTTCTCGATGCGATCGGTCCGGCCGGTGGTCGGGTCGAACACCATCGTGCCCATGGCGACGCACTTGTTCTTCACGACCTTGACCCGGGTGCGGTTGCCGACGACCTCGGCGCCGTCCTTCAACGACTCGATGCGGCGGATGTCGAGCCGCACCGACGAGTAGAACTTCAACGCCCGCCCACCCGGGGTGGTCTCAGGTGAGTTGTGGACCATCACACCGTCCACGAAGTAGTTGTGCGTGCCCGCGACCTCGAGGTCGAACCGGTGCATGCTCCGGGTCGGCGGCTTGACGGCGATGTCGGTGATCCGCATCGGCATCAGCACCTGGCGCGGCTCGGTGAAGACCGGCTCGACGGCGAACCGACCCTGGTACCTCGGCAGCAGCTTGTACCGCATCGACGGGTGCACGAACGGCGCGATCAGGGCGTGGAACTTGGCCGTCTCCGCCGTCGGGAACTGGAGCACGGCCTTGTTGCCGACACCCCGAGACGTCAACTTCACGTCGATGCCCCACGCATCGGCGAGATGGGTCGCGAGACGCTGGCGAGTGTCGGTGGACATCGCCTCGACACAGATCTCGGAACGGCCGCTGCCACCCTCGGTCCGCTTCTGCAGACCCTTCGAGCGCAGGGTGAAGCACCCGTCGTCCATGTACCAGATCGCCAACGAGAGCGGCGTGAGGCGCTTCAGGTAATCGTCGCTCAGCACCTTCTTGCCGCCGATGTACACTGCATCGCGAAGCTCGGCGAGCTCGGGGAGCGGCTGGACGTCGTGGAACACCGCACCACTCGAGTTCTCGGAGCGTGACACGCCGACGTTCGCGAACAACGACGCCTTCCAGTCGCCGTAGTCAGCCTGCTTGTCGCCGTAGTCAGCCTGCTTGGCACCGTGACCCCACCTGAAACGTGCGCCGTTGCCGCTCCGCGTCGGTGACAGAGCGCCGTCTCCCATGAGGCCACCGAGCACGACCTCCCATTGGAAGTCGCTGAGGTGCTCGGTGACGGCCTGCAGCACCCGGTCCCCTTCGATGAGCTCCCCGGCCGCGCGCCAGCCGCCCGGCGTGGAGATCATGTGGTTCTCGGTCGCGGCGAACTGGGAGCGGCCGTTCTTGCCCCCACGCTCCACGGTGAACTGCAAGAAGCGCTCGGCGATGCCGTTGTCGAACCAGTTGGTCACCGGCTTGGCGACGAGTTCGCCCCGCTCGAAGTCGTACGAGAGGACCTCGACGGGAAGCTTCTGGTTGACGATCTTGCCGATCTTCTCCTGGGTGCCGTCGGCGAGGGTCACACGTGTCCCATAGGACATGCACCCGAACATCACGCCGATCTTCTCGCGGAGCTGGTTGATGAAGATGGCGATCGTGCCGGTCTTGTTCAAGTTGGCGGTCAGCTTGCGCAGCGCCTGGCTCATCAGGCGGGCCTGCAGGCCGACGTGGCTGTCGCCCATCTCGCCCTCGATCTCGGCCCGGGGGGTCAGCGCGGCGACCGAGTCGATCACGAGCACGTCGACCGCGCCGGAGCGCACGAGCGTGTCCGCGATCTCGAGCGCCTGCTCGCCGGTGTCGGGCTGGGAGATCAGCAGCTGGTCGATGTCGACGCCGATCGCCTTGGCGTAGACCGGGTCCATCGCGTGCTCGGCGTCGATGTAGGCGCAGGTGCCGCCGTTGCGCTGCGACTCGGCGACCACGTGCATCGCCAGCGTCGACTTGCCCGAGGACTCCGGGCCGTAGATCTCGGTGACGCGGCCCCGGGGGAGGCCGCCGATGCCGAGGGCCAGGTCGAGTGACAGCGCCCCGGTGGACACCGCCTGGAAGCCGGCGTTGGTCTTGTCGCCCATCCGCATGATGGACCCCTTGCCGTGCTGCTTGTCGATCTGGGCCAGGGCCATCTCGAGGGCCTTCTCGCGGTCGGTGCTCATCTGGTGTCTCGCTTCCTCGAAGGTCGTGCTGGGGAACGTGGTGGGCGACCGGTCGACGGCCGCGAGGTGATGGTGCGGACCCTACGGAGGGGGTGTGACAGTCGTGGGGACGGGTCGGGAGGGGTCGGCTGCTCGGGGCGAATGACAGCAGTGTAGTTCACGAACGCTCGTTCGTTCAACCTTCGCGGGTGTCTTTTCCGGGCCCCTCGCCGCGGTCCTCGCCGTGGTCCTCGCGGTGGTCCTCGCCCAGCAGGGCGTCCACCGACCACCCGGCGACCTCGTCGGGCTCGGGCGGGCGCATCGCCAGGTCGATCGCCTGCCAGACCGTGTAGCTCACCGGGTACAGCAGCACCGGCACCACCGCCGCACCGATCACGAGGCCGACGACGATCGGCACCACGGCGAAGTCGGGCGCCGTCGCCACCATCGCCACGCTCGCCGAGACCACGATCAGGGCGAACGTGACGACCGTGTTCGTCGCCAGCGCGCCGAGCTCGAAGCCCTCGTAGCCCCGACGCCACGGCGTACCGCACCTCCGACAGTCGTCGCGCTTGGCGAACCACCCGGTGAAGAAGGCACGTCGGTCACCGCACCACGGGCATCGCCGCAACGCACCGCGAGCGAGCATCCGGGCCACCGTCGGCCGACGCCGGACACGCCTCGGCACCGTCACGGGCCCAGGCTACGAGCGTCACGAGACCGCCACGCGATCGTGTACCCGATCGTGTACCCCACCGTGCGGATGTCGTCGGCAGCGGGCGCGATCCGCGAGACTCGGCGCGGTGCAGCGCAACCTCGCAGGGGTCTTCTTCCTGGTCGCCGGCGTGATGGTCAGCCTCGCGCTCGGCGCGTGGTGGCTGCAGCGCAACGCGCTCACCCCCGAGTCGTCGTCGGGCCGGGCGGCAGCCGTGATGCAGGACGATCAGATCCGCGCCGAGGTCACCGCCGTCGTCACCGCCGCGACCGCGCTCACGCTCGACCGACCGCCCGGCGAACTGGCCACCTTCATCGACCAGGTGATCGGGAGTCGGGCGGGCGGCTCCGTGATGGCCGACATCGTCGCCGACGCGCACGGTCGGGCGATCGGCAACCACGACGACCCCGTCCGGATCACCGGCAACCAGATGGTCGAGATCGTGCGGAACCAGGCGGTCGGCGACCTCTCCCCCGTCACCTTGCCCGTCGCCGAGATCACCCCGCTGCGCTTCCTCGCCAACGTCCTCGGCTGGGTGGCCGCGATCAGCCTCGTCCTCGGCGCCGTCGGGTTCTTGCTCGGTGTGATCGTCCGACCCGAACGGGGCGAGGTGGCGCGGGGCTTCGCCGAGCTGTGCCTCGCGCTCGCCGTCAGCCTCGTCGTGTTCGGCCTGCTCGTGCCGATCCTCCTGTTGCCGGCGATCAACGACAGCACCTGGATGTCGGTCGTCCCGCGCCTGTCGATGCGGACGCTGCCGTTCGTGCTCGGAACCGCCGTCGTCCTCGTGGCGGTCGGGTTGCTGGTCCTGCTGCGCTCGCTCAACACCGGCAAGCGCAAGCAGTGGTCGACGCCACTCTCGGTCGGCCGGTACCGCGAGGATCGCAGCTGGAGCTGACCGGGCGGGCAGGGATCGGGCTCAGGCCGTGAGCTCGTCGACGAACTCGGCGAACACGTCGGCGTAGCGCATCGCGTCGACGTCGTCGTGCATCACCGAGATGAGCCACTGCTCGTCGAGGCCGGGCGGCAACAGCACCCCGCGGTTGATCCCGTGGATCCACTGGGCGAACGCGAGGTCGAAATCGGTCGCCTTGTAGTCGCGGTAGTTCTCGATCGGCCGGGGCGCCCACGTGATGCACCCCTTGGCACCGAAGCGGACCGTGTGGGCCGGGATGCCGGAGCGGTCGATGATCGCCTGGCAGGCCTCGACGAGTCGGTGGTTGCGCGCCACCGTCTCCTCGACCACCGGGCGCGGGCACGCCTCGGTCAGGGTGGCCTTGACCGCCGCCATCACCAACGGGTTGCCGTTGTAGGTGCCGAGGTGGAGCACCTTGCCCGACGTGATCAGGTCCATGTACTCGGCCTCACCGCCGAACGCCCCGACGGGGAAGCCGCCGCCGATCGACTTGGCGAGGCAGATCAGGTCGGGCCGCACGCCGAGCTGGTTGGTGGCGCCGCCGTAGCCGGCGGTGATGCCGGTCTTGACCTCGTCGAAGATCAGCAGCGTGCCGTGCCGCTCGGTGATCTCGCGGACCGCATCGAGGTACCCCGGCTGGGGCAGGCAGATCCCGATGTTCTGCATCACCGGCTCCACGATGAAGCACGCGACATCGTCGTTCGCGAGCGCCCGCTCGAGTGCGTCCGCGTCGTTGAACGGCACGACGATCACGTCGGCGATCGTGCCCGCCGTGATCCCCGCGGACTGCGGGACCGAGTGCGGTGCGTCGGCCGGACCGGCCTCGTCGAGGGACGGCTTGTTGGAGATCATCACCTCGTCGTGGTGGCCGTGGTAGCCGCCCTCGACCTTGACGATCTTCTCGCGGCCCGTCACACCGCGGGCGAGGCGGATCGCGTCCATCGTCGCCTCGGTGCCCGAGTTGGTCGGCCGCCACATCGGGAAGCCGTACCGTTCCGCGAGGAGCTCGCCGACCTCGGCGTTCAGCTCGCACGGGGTGACGTACAGCGTGCCGTGGTCGAGCTGGGCCTGGACCGCGGCCCGGACGGCGGGGTGCATGTGGCCGGCGAACAGGGCGCCGAAGCCCATGTCGTAGTCGACGTACTCGTTGTCGTCGACGTCGACCATCCGCGACCCCGACGAGTGCTTGACCACCACCGGCCACGGGTCGTACGCCTGGAAGCTCGACGGCACGCCCGCGGGCATCACCTTGCGGGCGCGCTCGGTGGCCGCCTGGGAACCCGTGGTCCGCTCGGCGTAGGTGGCCATCTCGCGTTCGGTGATGCGCTTGGCCGCGGTGACCAGGTCGCCGGGCATCACGTTTTGCGGCGTCGCCATGTCGATCTCCTGTCGTGATTCGTGGCGGACAGGGTACCAGACCGACGAATTCCGCAGTTGCCGCGTGATCAGCCGCATTTCACGTCGGCACATCTCGCTGCCGACGTCGGATGTGCCGACACGAACCCGGGAGAAAACGCGGGAGGGATCAGCTGCGCGGGACGTCGCTCCAGGGGACGTCCTTGTCGACCCGGGGCTCACCCGGGAGCCCGAGGACCTGCTCGCCGAGGATGTTGCGCATGATCTCCGACGTCCCGCCCTCGATCGAGTTGGCCCGCGTCCGGAGGAACGCGTAGCGCGGCCCGCGAGCGCCACCCGACACGTCGAGCTCCTCGGAGCGCCGGAACGTGAAGTCGTACCCGAACAGGCCGTCGGCGCCGAGCAGGTCGATGCAGAACTCGTACAGCTCCTTGTTGAACTCGGCGTACGAGAGCTTGGCGACCGAGCCTTCCGGGCCGGGGTTGCCGACCCGCATCGCCTCGGCGGCGCGCATGTTCGTGAGGCGCTGCACCTCGCCGCGCACCCACAGGTCCATCAGGCGGGCCCGCCGGGCGGGCGTGCGCTGGCTCGGGTCGAGACCCTCCCACACCTTCACCGCCTCGTTGGCGGCACCACCGGGCCGCGGCGCTCCCCCGCCGCCACCACCGATGGCGGTGCGCTCGTTCATCAGCGTGGTGAGCGACACCCGCCAGCCCTCTCCCTCGGCGCCGATCCGGTTCGCGTCGGGGATCCGCACGTCGGTGAGGTACACCTCGTTGAACTCGGCCTCGCCGGTGATCTGACGCAGCGGGCGCACCTCGACACCGGGCGCGCGCATGTCGACGGCGAAGTACGTCATCCCCTTGTGCTTGGGGAGCTCCGGATGCGTGCGCGTGACGAGCATCCCCCAGTCGGCCACATGGGCGAGCGTGTTCCACACCTTCTGACCGTTGACGACCCATTCCTCGCCGTCGCGCACCGCCCGGGCGGCGAGACCGGCGAAGTCGGAGCCGGCGCCCGGCTCGGAGAACAGCTGGCACCACTTCTCCTCGCCGGTGAACATCGGACGCAGGAAGCGGTGCTTCTGGTCGTCGGTGCCGTGCGTGAGGATCGTCGGGCCGGCCAGCGCCATGAAGAACGTGGTCGGATCGGTCGGCGGCGCACCGGCGTCCTTCAGCCGACGCTCGACGAGCCGGTTAAGGTCGGGGCGCACCCCGAGCCCACCGAACCCCTCCGGGAAGTGCACCCACGCGAGCCCGGCGTCGTAGCGCGCGCCGCGGAACTCGACCGGATCGGTGGCGGACGGGTCGTGCCCGGCGAGGAACGTGTCGAGGGCCTCGAGCACCTTCGCGGTCTCGGCATCGGCGGTGGCGGCGGGACGGTCGGCGAGGTCGGTCACGCGTCCATTCTCGCAGCTCCACACTCGCTGCTCGACATGGTCGGTTTTCCGACCGGACGTGGCAGACTGTCGCCCCACATGGTGGGCGTAGCTCAGCCAGGTTAGAGCGCCAGGTTGTGGCCCTGGAGGCCGGGGGTTCAAGTCCCCTCGCTCACCCCAGTTGGCCCGGTGGTGTCGGTGTCGAGGGCGGTTCCGCCCGAGGCGCCGTACACTGCCGGGCCGATACGCGCCTCTAGCTCAACGGCAGAGCAGTGGACTCTTAATCCATTGGTTCAGGGTTCGAATCCCTGGGGGCGCACCAACCTCGCGACGGGCGGCGAGGGCCTGTCAGCCGGGGACGCAGGTCCCGACGCCGTGCTCGCTGGCGGACGACGAGTCGATGTCCGGGTGCGTTGGCACCGGAGTCGGTGCCTGCTCGGCCGACCAGTCGAGGTTCGACGCCGACCGCCGAGGCCTCCCGCACCGATCGCAACAGCGACGCGGCGCCGAGGGCGGCCCTGCAGATCCGTGCTTCGCTGACCATCGGCCGAGCGAAGTCCTCACGCCGCTGGCACGGGATCAGGGGTCAGCGGGCGGGTCGACGGCGACATCACACCGCGCGCTGATCTCGTTCCAGGCGGGGCGCGTGAACCCCAGGGCCACCCCGGCCGACATCCGCTCGTCGAGCGAGACGAGCACCGCCGACTCCGCGAACAGCTCGTCCAACCGTTGACGGTCCGCACCGGCGTGCTCGTCGAGGATGTCCGCACCCCGGCGGTACAGGTCGGCCAACTCGAACGTCGACTCGGCCGCATCGTCGCCGTCCAGCGCTCGTGCGACCCGCTCGTGACCGGTCGCAAGCTCGCGGTAGCGCTCGGCGATCTCGAGCGGGTCCGGCCGCGGGGCCCCGGCCTGCGCCTCCACGACGCGATCGAACTCGTCGCAGAGCGCGTCCGCCTCGGTCGCGCACGACGCGAGGAGCAAGGATCCCATGGCGACGGCCCATCGACACCGAAGTCGCATCATCCCTCCCTCGTCCGGCTGTCGAACGCGGCGTACCCGAACGACCGAGCGCGGAAACGTCGTGCGGGAGGGGTGAGGAACATCAGGGGGTCACAGCCGGGACCGGCGCTCCCCGGTGTCGCCTACGGTCATGGCGATGGCCGACGACCAGACGTTCCACGACGAGATCGAGGGGTACTGCGGCCGGCTGAGCTACCTGCCGGGCGAGACCGTCGGGTTGCACGTCTCCACCCACCGATCGTCGTACGACGTCCGGGTCGAGCGATGGGGCGCGACCCGCGAGACCGTCTGGAGCGCCGATGGCGTGCCCGGCGAGTTCGTCCCGCCGCCGCCCGACGCCGACGCGGAGGGGTGCAGATGGCCGGTGTCGGTCGAGATCCCCGTCGACGCAGCCTGGCGCTCGGGCTTCCACCTCGTCACCCTCACCGCTCACGGCGCACCCGCGGGCCGCGACGTCGCCCACGCCGCGTTCGTGGTGCGCGCGGCACCCGACCCGGCTCGGCGGCACCGTGCGATCCTCGTGCTCGACACGAACACCTGGCACGCCTACAACACCTGGGGCGGACGCAGCCTGTACACGGGCGGCTCGAAGGTCTCGTTCGCCCGTCCGTTCGGACGCGGCATCCTCTGCCGCCCCGAGGTCGACCGTGACGACCGCAAGGCCCGACCCGTGCGCTGGCGCGAGGCACCCGACGTCGACGGCACGATCTTCCAGCGCTACCGCACCGAGCACGCCTTCCCTTCCGCGATCGGCTCCGCCGGGTGGTTCACCCACGGCCGGCGGTTCGTCGAGTGGGCCGAGGCGGCGGGGTACGGGCTGGACTACGCCGTGTCGTCCGACCTCGAGGACGACCCGACGGCACTCGACGGCTACGACCTCGTGATCGGGGTCGGCCACGACGAGTACTGGTCGGCGGGCCAACGACAGGCGGTGGAGGCCCACGTACGACGCGGCGGCCACGTCGCCAGCTTCTCGGGCAACACCATGTTCTGGCAGGTCCGACTCGAAGCGACCGCCGCCGGCACGTCGATGGTGTGCCACAAGTACCGCGCCCACCTCGACGACCCGGTCGTCGCAGCGGGCCGATCCGGCGAGATGACGGGGATGTGGGCCGATCCGCTCGTCGACCGACCGGAGTGGTCGCTGCTCGGAGCCGGCTCGGCGTTCGGGATGTACCACCGGTTCGGCGCGGCGACGCCGCGCGGCATCGGCGGCTTCGTCGTCTACCGCCCCGACCACTGGCTGCTCGAGGGCACCGGCCTGCACTACGGCGACGTGCTCGGCGCCGACGACGGCGTGGTCGGCTACGAGACCGTCGGCTGTCCGGTCACGTTCGACGAGTACCAGCTCCCGATCGCCGCTGATCGCGCCGGCCTGCCCCGCCACGTCGAGATCGTGGCGTTCACCCCGTCGAGCAATCTCGGCATCGGCGAGTACCCCACCTCGATCGCCGCGCTGAGCGACCAGGGCGATCTGGAGTTCATCGCGACCCGTCTGTACGGCGACACGAGTCCCGACAGCCTCGCCCGCGCCCGCCACGGCAATGCCGTGATGCTCGCCTGTCGGCCGTACGGGCCCGGCGGCGGCGAGGTGGTCACCGTCGGCACGACCGACTGGGTGTTCGGCCTCGCCGCAGATCGCGCGGTCGGTCGGGTGACCGCCAACGTGCTCGACCGGATCACGCCTCGCTGATCACGGCTGATCACGGCTGATCACGCCCGGCTGGTCACGGCCGGCTGGTCACGCCCGGCTGGCCGTCACGGTTCGCCGCGCTTGCGCCGGCGGTCGTCGCGGGATCCGGGCACGGGTGTCCCGTCGGGGTAGTGCGGGGACGGCTCGCCGGGGGCCGGGAACTCGTCGACGGCCGCTGTCGGGTCGACCACCTCCGGTTGCGGGCCGTGCGTCGCCCGGCGGCCGATCAGCACCACCCGCACCACGACGATCACGGCGACCGCGACCAGCGCAGCGATGAGAATCATGATCCACATCGGTCTGTGTCCTCCTCGTGTCTCGACGAACCCGTCATCGTGTCGCTCATCGTGTCGCTCATCGTGTCGCTCGTCGTTCGCTCATCGTCTCGCGCACCATCTCGAGGTAGCCGCCGCGCGCCAGGATCTCCTTCTGCCGATCGGACAATCCGTGACGGGCCGTGAGCCGTCTGTCCTTGGTGCCGTTCGACACCTCCACCGTCTCGCCTTCGCGGAGCTGCGCCGCGATGTCGTCGATCGACAGCTCGTCGTCCACGTCGATGCCGTCGTAGTCGTCCGGATCGTCGAAGGTGAGCGGCAGGACGGTGAAGTTGATCAGGTTCTGCCGGTGGATCCGGGCGAAGCTCTTGGCGAGCACGATGCGCAGTCCGAGCGAGCGCGGGACGAGGGCGGCGTGCTCGCGACTGGAACCCTGCCCGTAGTTGTGCCCGGCGACCACGACGTGGTCGCCGGCCTGTTCGGCTCGCTCGGCGTATGCGTCGTCGACGACGTCGAACGCGAACGCAGCCATCGCCGGGATGTTGCTGCGGTACGGGAGCACCCGTGTCCCGGCCGGCATGATCTCGTCGGTCGAGACATCGTCGCCGAGCTTCAGCACGACCGGCCCCGAGAGCTGGTCCGGGAGCGGCTCGAGCTCGGGGAGCGACACGATGTTCGGCCCCTTCTCCAGCTCGACGCGCTCGCCCGA
>SKSP01000172.1 GCA_007122945.1 Ilumatobacteraceae bacterium
ACGGGGTGCGGATCCGGACGACGTCGTTGTGGTGCACGTGTCTGCTCGAACCCGAAGCGACTCCCCCGCGAGTGGCCTTCGCCGTCGGTCGCGCGATCGGACCGGCGGTCACGCGCAACCGGGTGCGGCGGCGTCTGCGGGCGATCCTGCAGACCACCGAACTGCCTCCGGGGTGGTACCTGATCGGGGCCCGACCGTCGGTGACGGAACTGACGTTCGACCAACTGCGGACGGAAGTGGACCGCCTCCGAGCGCGGCTGCCGACGGTGGACTGACCGCGGTGCCGCCGTCGAGTACCGCCGACCGCCTCCTGCGCTCGATCCGCTGGTACCAGCGGCAGATGGAGGGACGCCCCTCGCCGTGCCGGTTCTTCCCGTCGTGTTCGTCGTACGCCCACGAGGCCGTCGAGGTGCACGGTGCCGGACGTGGGGCGTGGTTGGCCGTCCGCCGCCTGCTGCGCTGCCGGCCATTCGGTCCGAGCGGGTTCGACCCGGTGCCCGACCCGCCGCCGGCGACCCCCCCGGCCTCGTCACCTGATGCACCGTCCGGCGCGTCCCCGACGCGCTCGTCCGATCTTCCGCCCGCCTCCCTGACTGGATGACCGCTGCCGTGTTCGAAGTCCCCGCCGCCCTGCTCGCCTGGTTCTTCAGCTTGACCAACAGCTATGCGCTGGCGATCGGGATGATCGCCGTCGTGGTGATGGTGCTCGTGACACCGCTGACGCTGAAGAGCACCAAGGGCATGCTCGAGATGCAGCGTCTCGCCCCCGAGATGCGCCGCCTGCAGCAGGAGCACCGGGGCGACCGGCAGACGCTGAACGAAGAGATGATGAAGCTCTACCAGGAGCACAAGGTCAACCCGATGGCCTCCTGCTTGCCGATCCTGGCCCAGACCCCGGTGTTCATCATCATGTTCCGGATCATGCTCGGCCTGACGTACACGCCGAGCGGCGCCAACGAAAAGATCGCCGAATCGGTGATCCGCGGTGGTGGGGGCACCGTTCCCGACGACATCGGGTTCGTCCCGCGTTACATCTCGACGCAGTCGTCGATGTTCGAGTCGTTGGTCGGTCAGACCGAGATGGTGTCGTTGGGCCTCGATCTCTCGCTCTCGCCGGCACTCGCCCTCGGTCAGGACTTCGGCCGCGGGCTGATCTACGCGTTCCTCGTGGTGATCCTCGGTGGTCTGTACTTCTTCCAGCAGCGGATGGTCGCGGCACGCGCCTCGATCAGCCCGTCGATGTCCCCGTCGCAACAGAAGATGATGCAGTACCTCCCGGTGGTCTTCGCCGTGTTCCAGATCTTCTTCCTGCTCGGTCTGGTGATCTACTACATCGTCCAGGCGATCCTGCGGATCCTCCAGCAGGGCTACATCACCCGCCGCTTCTACGGGGACGACGAGTCGCTCGGCCGTCAGGCCCAGCGCGCCGGCGAACAGGCGCGCGAGCTGGCGAAGAAGGACGGCGGTGGCGGGGGACTGTTCGCCCAGGCCAAGCGGGATCTGACCGGGCGCGGTGGCGACGACGCCGGGTCGCCCGACGGTGACGACGGTGCGAGCCCCGCTCCCAAGAAGGCGGGCGCCGCCAAGTCCGGCCCCAAGTCCGGATCGCAACCGGCCGGGTCGAAGTCCGGTGGCTCGAAGTCCGGCCCCTCGAAGTCCGGACCTTCGAAGTCCGGCGCGCGGAGCAACCCGGCCGCCACCAAGCGGACGACGCCGCCGAAGAACCGTCCCACGCCGACGAGTCGGGCCGGTCGGAAAGCACCGAACCGCCCTGGGGGAGCGCCGGCCCGGCGGTCCAAGAAGCGTTGACGACACCAGCAGGTCGAACACGGACCGAACACAGATCGAACATCACCGTCCCGACCGGCGTCGCCGTCGGCGGGACCACGAGAGAGGAGACCCACCGGATGGAATGGGTGGAGACGACAGGCAAGACGGTCGAGGAGGCTCGTGAGCGGGCGCTCGAGGAGCTCGGGGTGGCCGAGGACGAAGCCGAGATCGATGTGCTCGACGAGCCCAAGGCGGGGTTGTTCGGCCTGATCCGCGGTGAGGCGCGGATCCGGGCGCGGGTTCGCCCGGCGGAGGTCCGACCGAAGGTCGAACGTCGGCGTGGTCGCCGCAAGGAGTCCCGTGGAGCCGACACGGCGGGTGGGGTCGGCACGGTCGACGACGGGTCGACCGGCGACGAATCCGAGTCGGAGGAGGATGCCGCGGCCGAACGACCCGCCGACGCTCCGGTCGGGAACGGCCGCGACGGTGGACGCGGTCGCGCTGCCGGCCGCGATGATGCCGGCCGGGGTGGCCGACGGCGTCGCAACGGTGAGGATGACGACTCGGGTGAGGCGTACCGCGGCGGCGACGACGAGCCGGTCGAGCCCGCTGCGGTCGGCGCCGCCGCGGTCGCGTTCATGGAGGGGTTGGTCGACGCCTTCGACCTGGAGGCGAGCGTCGAGCTCGACCTGGACGGGACCGAACTCGACGTCCGGGTGCAGGGAAGCGAGGTCGGCCTGCTGATCGGTCCGGGTGGCCGCACCCTGCTCGCGGTCCAGGACCTCGCGCGGGTCGCGGCGCAGCGCCGTCTCGGCGATCACGAGACCCGCCTGCGGATCGACGTCGCCGGGTACCGCGAGCGCCGGCGTGAGGCGCTCGAGCGCTTCGCCCGCACGGTGGCGGACCAGGTGATCCAGACGGGTCGGGCGCGCTCGCTCGAACCGATGCCGTCCGCGGACCGCAAGGTCGTGCACGACGTACTGCTCGACATCGAGGGCGTGTCGAGCCATTCGGAGGGAGACGACCCCGATCGGCGGGTGGTGGTCACACCGTCGTGACCGGACGTCCGACGGACGACGAACTGCTCGAAACGCTGCGCATCGCGCAGCGTTTCGGCGTTCTGGGGCCGGTGCGCGTCGTCGACGTGGTGGCGCACGCCCGGGCGTTCGTCGCGGCGCTGGAGCCGGTCCACGGTCGTGTGGTCGACCTCGGTTCCGGGGCGGGAGTACCGGGACTCGTCGTCGCCCACGACCGGCCGGACCTCGAGATCGTCCTCGTTGATCGGCGATCGAAGCGGACCGATCTGCTCGAGCGGGCGATTCGACGTCTCGGGATGGACGGGCGGGTGGAGGTGCGCTGCGAGGACGTAGAGCGGACGATCAGCAACGAGCCGGCGGCGTTCGACGGCGTGACGGCCCGCTCGTTCGGGCCACCGTCCCGGACGCTGGCGCTCGCGGCCCGGTTGCGCGCTCCCGACGGCGTGATCGTGGTCAGCGAGCCCCCGGACGGTGACCGGTGGCCACCCGAGATGGTGGCCGCTCACGGCCTCGTCCACGTCCGTCAAGGCCCGGTCGCGGTGTTCTCGGCCGCCGATGTCGCTGGATGATGTTCCACGTGGAACGTCAGTCGGCCCGCGCCCGCACCGGTCCGTCGGTGCGGCGATGGTTCCACGTGGAACACCACCCCCGAGTCGAGGGTGCTTGACCTGGAGGAGCGAACCCGACAGGCTGTGCGCATCATGGATGCAGCGGCCGACGCGCCCGAGCCGGCGCGACCCCTCCCCCGCGTGATCGCCATCGCCAACCAGAAGGGCGGCGTCGGGAAGACCACCACGACCATCAACGTCGGGGCCTGTCTGGCGGAGATGGGGCTCCGAACCCTGGTGGTCGACCTCGACCCCCAGGGCAACGCGACGACCGGCCTCGGCCTCGAGAACCGCGGTCTCGAGCATTCGATGTATCACGTCCTGATGCACGACGTGCCGTTGGAGAACTGCGTCGAGCCGACCGATGTCAAGCACCTCTTCGTCGCACCGGCGAGCCTCGATCTGGCCGGAGCGGAGATCGAGCTGGTGCCGGCGTTCAGCAGGGAGACCCGCTTGCGTCGGGCCGTCGAGGCGGTCCTCGACGACTACGACTACGTCCTCATCGACTGTCCACCCACCCTCGGGTTGTTGACCGTGAACGGTCTCGCCGCCGCCCAGGAGGTCATGGTGCCGATCCAGTGCGAGTACTACGCATTGGAAGGCCTCGGACAGCTGCTGCGCAACGTCGATCTCGTCAAGCGCAACCTCAACCCGACCCTCGAGGTCACCACGATCGTGTGCGTGATGTACGACGCCCGCACCAAGCTCTCCGACGCGGTGGTCACCGAGGTGCGCGAGCACTTCGGTGACAAGGTCGTGCGAACCGTCGTGCCACGGACGGTGCGGCTGTCGGAGGCACCGTCGTTCGGTCAACCGATCATCACGTTCGACTCGCGTTCGCGCGGCGCGCTCGCCTACCGGGACGTCGCCAAGGAGGTCCACCATGGCCCGGCGTAGCGGACTCGGCAAGGGGCTCAGCTCGCTCATCCCACCCACTGCCGACGGCCCGACCGGCGACTCCGCGACCGACCCGGGTGCGGCCGCCGTCCTCGTCGAGATCCCCGTCGCGGCGATCCGACCGAACCCGCATCAACCCCGGGTCCACTTCGACGAGGAGACGCTCGGTGAGCTCGCGGCATCGATCGGCCAGATCGGCGTGCTGCAGCCGATCCTCGTGCGGCCGGTCGACGCCGGCGACGACGGCGACGTCCGGTTCGAGCTGATCGCGGGTGAACGCCGCTGGCGGGCCGCCGGCCGGGTCGGCTTGGCCACGATCCCCGCGGTGGTGCGCATGACCGACGACGAGGGCTCCGTCGAGCAAGCGCTCGTGGAGAACCTGCACCGCCAGGATCTCACACCGTTGGAGGAGGCCGCGGCGTACCAGCAGCTGATCGAGGACTTCGGTCTGACCCATGAGCAGCTCGCCGAACGGGTCGGCAAGCGGCGTTCCTCCATCACCAACACGCTCCGGTTGCTGGGGCTGCCGCCCACCGTGCAGCACCTCTTGGCCGACGGTCGGTTGACGGCGGGTCACGCGAGGGCGTTGCTCGGTACGCCCGACCGCGCGCTCCAGGACGAACTCGCCCGTCGCGCCGCCGACGAGGGCTGGACGGTTCGGGCCGTCGAGGATGCGGTCCGGCGCGGGAGCGCCGATCCCGTCGACGAACCGGCCCCGCCGGCCCCGACGCCACCCGACCGGGGTGATCCGATCGATGGTGCGGGCCTCACGCCGTCGACGCGTCTCCGCCCGCCCGGCCTGCTCGAGTTGGAGGACCTCCTCGCCGGGTACCTCGACACGCGCGTGAACGTGCAGATGGGCGCCCGACGCGGCAAGGTCACGATCGAGTTCGCCGACCTGGAGGATCTCGAACGTCTGTACCGTCTGATGGTCCGCGACCTCCGCGATCTCGACGGATCCGACTAGTCGCGGGGCGCCGGACCCACTGTCCACAGCGGTGTGAACCTCATGTGGAGGGTCGCGCCGGCTCGACCTGCACTCTACCCACAGGCAGGGGAGAAACCTGTGGATAACGTGCATCGCCGCAGGTGAGGGGCGGGAAATCCGGTCGAGATCGACGCTCCCGAGCAATCTCCGATCCACCCGTCCGAAATTCCCCACCAGCGACCGTCCGCTGGCCGACTCTGTGTCGCTGGCGGCCGCGTATGGCGGCACGGTGCGACTCTGTGTCGCTCAGCTGCTGATGCGGTGTGACTCTGTGTCGCTGGCGGCCGGGTGTGGCGGCACGGTGCGACTCTGTGTCGCTCAGCTGCTGATGCGACGATGCG
>SKSP01000507.1 GCA_007122945.1 Ilumatobacteraceae bacterium
CCTCGCCGCCGTGCAGACCTTCGTCGCCTCGGTCTCCCGCGCCCCCTGACGCCATCCCCGCCGCCCCGACATCCCCGCCGCTACCGCCCGCCAACCCACTCGCGCCCTGGTGACTCTGTGGTGACTCTGTGTCGCTGGTTGCCGGCTGGGGCGGCGCTGGGTGACTCTGTGTCGCTGGGGTGCTGATCTGGGGTGCTGATTCGGTGACGGGGGCGGTGGCGTTGCGGGTGGGCGTGGGCACGGTTACAGTGGCGTCGTCCGGTTCCGGCCGGATCGCACCCCCGCCCGCCGCTGCGGTCCCGTTCCTGTCTGCGAACGGTGTCGCTGTGTCGAAGGGGAGCGTGCGTTCATCCGTCGTCCCATGGGGTTGCACGACCACGACCGGTCGTCGCGCTCGCCGGGCGCCGACACCTCCCGAGTTCCCGCCGTGAGGGAAAGAAGGTCATCGTGGCCGCACAGGCACTCGAACAGTCCGTCCTCGAGTCGAAGGACAAAGAACAGCTGCTGGCGATCGCCAAGGCGCTCGGTCTGAAGGCCACCGCCCGCACGAAGAAGGCCGACATCATCGGTCAGATCCTGGAGACCACCGGTCCCTCGGGCACCAACGGCAACGTCGCTCCGGCCACCACGTCGGGAACGACGACCGGACCGTCGGCCGACACCGCGACCACCCCGACCGGCAGGACCACCGGCAGGACCACCACGGTCGAGCCGGCGACGGAGCCCGTCGACGAACCACCCGCCGAGTGGGAAGTTGCGGCTGGTGAGGCTGATGCCGACGAGCGCGGTGCCACCGGTGATGGCGCAGGCGAGACGACGTCGGAGCGGTCCGAACGGCCGCAAGGCCGTGAGGCCGCCACCCGCGACGATCAGGAGCCTCGGGCACCGCGCGACCGCGCCGACGACCAGGGCGACCAGAGTCGGGACCAGGTCGACCAGAGCCGGGACCAGGGCGACCAGCGCGACCAGCGCGACCAGAACGGACAGCGCGACCAGACGGCGTCGGCGACCTCGGGCGGCCAGCACCGTGGCCAGGGCAACCAGGGGTCCCAGGGCGGCCAGAACCGGTCCCAGGGCAACCAGAACCGGACCCAGGGCGGCCAGAACCGGAGCCAGGGCGGCCAGGCCACGCAGGGCGGTCAGAGCCACCAGGGTGGTGGCGGCAACCAGGGCAGCGACGACGGCGACGGCCGCAGCCGCAAGCGTCGGCGCCGCCGCAAGAACAAGGGCGGCGACGGGCCCCAGGGTGAGGACCGCGAGCTGCTCGAGACCACCGACGACGAGCCGGTGAGCAACGAGCCCGTCGAGGTCGGGGGCTACCTCGACCTGCGCGACGAGGGGTACGGGTTCTTGCGCGTGAAGGGGTACCTCCCGCACCGCGACGACGCCTACGTGCCGCTCAAGATGTCGCGCCAGTACGGGTTGCGCAAGGGCGACCACGTCACCGGGATCAGCCGCCCCGCGGCTCGGAACGAGAAGAACCCGGCGCTGATGGAGATCCACACGGTCAACGGCGCCCCACCCGACGCCGCCAAGAAGCGGCCCCGCTTCGAGGACCTGACCGCGCTGTTCCCCGACCAGCGCCTCCACCTCGAGAACCCCGACGAGCCGACCGACATGACCGCGCGCATCATCGACCTGGTCGCGCCGATCGGCAAGGGGCAGCGCGGCATCATCGTGTCGCCACCCAAGGCCGGCAAGACGACCATCATGAAGACGATCGTCTCGGCGATCGAGCGCAACAACCCCGAGGTCAAGGTGATGGTGCTGCTCATCGACGAGCGGCCCGAAGAGGTCACCGACATGCGCCGCACCGTCAAGGGTGAGGTCGTGTCGTCGACGTTCGACCGGCCGAGCGACGAGCACACGATCGTCGCCGAGATGACCATCGAGCGCGCCAAGCGGATGGTCGAGCAGGGCGAGGACGTCGTGGTCGTGCTCGACGGCATCACCCGCCTGAGCCGGGCCTACAACCTGGCGGCGCCGGCGTCGGGCCGGATCCTGTCGGGCGGCATCGACGCCGGTGCGCTGTACCCGCCGAAGAAGTTCTTCGGTGCGGCCCGCAACGTCGAGGAGGGCGGTTCGCTGACGATCCTCGCGACGGCGCTCGTCGAGACGAACTCCCGGATGGACGACGCCATCTTCGAGGAGTTCAAGGGCACCGGCAACATGGAGTTGCGCCTCGACCGCAAGCTGGCCGAGCGCCGGATCTACCCCGCGATCGACGTCGACGCGTCGAGCACCCGCCACGAGGAGCTGCTGTTCGACCGCAAGCAGCTGCAGATGGTCTGGAAGCTGCGTCGGGTGTTGTCGGGCCTCGCGGCCGACGGCAACGCCGCCCCCGGCCTCGAGCTGCTGATCGACCGGCTCAAGACGTTCCGCACGAACGACGAGTTCCTGAACGAGATCGCCAAGCAGCCGTCGATGTGACCTGCGGGTACACTGACCCGCCCGTACGAGCCCTCCGGAGACGACGATGAAGACCGAGACCCACCCCACCTACACCGAGATCACCGTGCGCTGCTCGTGCGGCAACGAGTTCGTGACCCGCTCCACCAAGGGTGACGATCTGCGGGTCGAGCTCTGCAACGAGTGCCACCCGTTCTTCACCGGCAAGCAGAAGCTGGTCGACTCGGGTGGGCGCGTCGAGCGCTTCAACAAGCGCTACGGCTCGCGCTCGAAGAAGAGCTGACCACTCCGCCGGAGCACGCGGCCAGATCCGCATCGACGTGTTCGGCGTCCTCACCGGTTGATCGGACCAGCTCGGCCCGACCGCGGCCGGATTTTCAGCTCCCGGTCAGGTTCGGTCCGTACGGTCGGGCGATGGCGCCCGGGGCGGGCGTCGATCGACTCCGAGGAGCACGTCATGATCAGGTTCAGCAGTGGTCGGCTCGCCGTCGCCGTGGTGTTGCTCGCGACGGCGTCGGCCGTCGTGCCGGCCGGCGTCGGTGCCCGAGGCGGTCCGCCGGGTGCTCCGGCGGTGTCGGTGGGCGATGCGACGGCCGCCGAGAGCGACGGCGTGCTCTCGTTCCCGATCGAGCTCGACGCCCCGGCGCCGCGGCCGTTGACGGTCCGGGCGGTTCCCCTGCCCGGCACCGCCCGACCCGTGCAGGACTATCGCCCCGGCGCCGTCTCGACCGTCGTCCCGGCCGGCGCGACGAGTGGAGTGATCGAGGTCGTCATCTACGACGATGCCGAGGTCGGCCCCGACGTGCAGTTGACCCTCCGGCTGACCGCCGCACCCGGTGCGCGGATCGTCGTGCGGGACGCCACGGGGACGATCCGCGACGACGACCCGCTCACCGTCAACCTGCTGCACATCAACGACCACCACTCGCACCTCCAGCCCGATCCCGGCAGCCCGAACGTCGGGACCTCCGGCGGTGCGTTCAACGTCCCCTTCGGCGGGTTCCCTCGCGTGACGGCCAAGATCGGCGAGCTGGAGGCCGCGCTCGACAACGTCGTGAAGCTGCACGCCGGTGACGCGATCACGGGCACGCTCTACTACACGTTGTTCCGTGGCCGCGCCGACGCCGACCTCATGAACACCGTCTGCTTCGACGTGTTCGCGCTCGGCAACCACGAGTTCGACGACGGCGACGCCGCGCTCGCCCAGTTCCTCGACTGGCTGAACGCCGACCCCGACTGCGACACCGCCACGCTCGCCGCGAACGTCGTGCCGGCGCTCGGTACCCCGCTCGCGCCGACCGCCCCGGACGACTACATCCATCCGTACGTGATCAAGGAGTTCCAGGGTCAGCCGGTCGGGTTCATCGGCATCGACATCGCCCAGAAGACCCGGGTCTCGTCGCAGCCGCTGCCGACGACGATGTTCCTCGACGAGGTCGAGACGACGCAGCGGTACGTGGACGAGCTGGCCTCGATGGGTGTCGACAACATCGTGCTCGTCACGCACTACACCTACCCGAACGACATCGCCCTGGCCCAGCAGGTGACCGGCGTGGACGCCATCGTGGGCGGCGACTCGCACTCGCTGCTCGGCGACTTCGCGGCGCTCGGCCTGACCTCGGAGGGTCCGTACCCCACGTTCACCACGAACGCCGACGGTGAGCCGGTCTGCGTCGTCCAGGCGTGGCAGTACTCGTGGGTCGTCGGCGAGCTCGCCGTCACGTTCCAGGACGGGGCCCTCGCAGGGTGCGGCGGAACACCGCACCTGCTCCTCGGCGACGAGATCACCCGGAGTGGCGGGATCCCCGACGTCGAGCTCGCCGAGATCCGGGCGATCATCGACGCCTCACCCGTCGCCGGGTTCGTGACGCCCGATCCGGTCGCACAGGCGATCCTCGATGCGTACGCGGTCGAGGTCGAGGTGCTCGAGCAGCTCCCGATCGGCGACGCGGGCGACGACCTGTGCCTGCGTCGGGTGCCGAACCGACCCCGGGCCAGCTCGATCCCGACGTGCAACCCGAGCGCGGACGATCCCGCCGTGACGGCCCCGTCGGGCGCCACGATGGCGGTCAACGGCGGGTTCATCCAGCAGATCGTCACGGACGCGTTCTTCGCTCGGGCGTTCCGTTCCGACCTGGCGCTCCAGAACGCCGGTGGGGTGCGGGTCGACTTCCCGGCCCGGACGCTCACGATCGCCGATGCCTACACGCTGCTCCCGTTCTCGAACACCCTGGTCGAGCTCGAGCTGACCGGCGCGGAGGTGGTCGCGACCCTCGAGGAAGCCGTCGCCAACTTCGTCGACGAGGGTGGGTCCGACGGCTCGTATCCGTACGGCTCGTCGATCCGCTGGGACGTCGACCTCACCCAGCCGCCGGGCGCGCGCTTCAGCGGCGTCGAGGTGCGGGATCGGGTGACCGGCGTGTGGGGCCCGATCGACCTCGCCGCCACCTACGTCGTGGTGACCAACAGCTTCCTCGCCGGAGGTGGCGACGGGTACACGACCTTCGCCGCGGCGAGCAACGACGGCCGCGCGACCGACACGTTCATCAACTACGCGCAGGGGTTCATCGACTGGGTGGAGCAGGATCTGGCGGGCGCGCCGATCGTCGTCCCGCCGCCGGAGGAGTTCTCGACGCAGTCGTTCGCGGGCTGACGGTCGGGGACGGCTCGTCGCCCGGTACCGTCACCGACGTGGTCGACGTGCACGCCGCCGACGAGTCCGGGACCCGACGCGCCCGGTTGCTGGCCGTGAAGCTGCGCGCGCTCGTGCAGGAACACCTGGATGCGCCGCTCGACACGGCCGACGACCAGCCGGCGTTCCCACCCGGTGCCGCGGTCGTGACCGGCGGGGCGGCGTGGGTGCTGATCGACGAGCGCCCGGCGCACCGCCTCGGCAGCGCGCTGGCGTGGGCCCTGCGCCGACGGGTCGCCGAACTGCACGTCGTGGCCGAGGTCGACACCGGGCTGCTGGCGCGCCGAGCGGCCGCGTTCGACTTCCCGATCTCGGTCTGGGAACCGCGCGGCCGACAGCTCGTCGCCGCGTCACCGGAGCCGGTGCCCGAGCCGCGGGCCGCGCCGGAGCACCACCTCGCGTTGCGGGAGCTGATCGTCGCCGGTGGGGCCACACCGGTCGTCGAGCACGGCGTCGTGACCGGCGAGGTCCGTGGCCTCGAGGTGTGCCGGGTCGTCGACGCCCCGGGCGAGGGATCCGCC
>SKSP01000521.1 GCA_007122945.1 Ilumatobacteraceae bacterium
GAGTCGTCGTCGGCGACGTCGAGCTCGACGAGGGCGATGCTGACGCCGGCGGCCTCCGACATGGCTCGCAGCTTGTCGGCGCGCGACTCCGAACGCACGGTGCCGTACACGGTGTGCCCGACGGACGCGAGGTGGATGGCGGTGGCGCGGCCGATGCCGGAGTTCGCGCCGGTGACCACGGAGACGGGTGCGCTGGACATGCGCCGAGCGTAGACGTCAGCGACGAGGGCCCGATCGCAAGGCCGCGATCCAGTCGTCGGCCTGGCGCCAGCGTGTGTCGGCGTGCTCGCGGGCGTCGTGCGTGGCGGCGTCGGCGCGCGGGTACGAGCCGAAGAACTTCACGCCGCCCTGCTTCGCGTGGAGCGCTCGCATCGCGTCGGCGAGGAGGTCGTCGTCGACGTGGCCCTCGGCGAAGACGATGAAGCAGTAGTCGCCCAACCCGCCCCGCTTGGTCGGGCGGCTGATCAGGTTCGACAGGTTGATGCGGCGGGCGGCGAACTCCTGCAGGATCGAGATCAGGCTGCCCGGCTCGTCGGCGCGCTGGTAGATCACGAGGGCGGTGCGATCGTGACCGGTGACGGGTGGGATGCCGTCGCGGGTGACGAGCACGAACCGGGTCTGGTTGTCGGCGTGGTCCTCGATGGCGCGTTCGAGCACCTCGAGGCCGTACCGCTCGGCGGCGACCTCGGGGGCGATCGCGGCCGCGCCCGGAGCGTCGTCCTCGGCGACGGTGAGCGCGGCTTCGGCCGTGGAGTTGGCGGCTCGTACCTCGACGCCGGGGAGGCGCTCGCGCACGAAGCGGTGACACTGCGCCGTGGCGACCGGGATGGAGTGGAGGACCCTGACGTCGTCGATGCTCGACCCGGTTCGGGCGAGGAGGCAGTGCTCGATGTCGAGGACGACCTCGCGGACGATGCGCAGATCGTGGTCGAACGCCAGCGCATCGAGCGTGAAGTTGACCATGCCCTCGATCGAGTTCTCGATCGGGACGAAGCCGGCGTCGACCTGGCCGCCCGTGACGGCGTCGAGCACGTCGGGCACGGTGCGGTGGGCGACGAGCTCGGCATCGACGAGATCGGGTTGGGTGCGCAGGGCCTGTTCGGTGAACGTGCCGAACGGCCCGAAGAACGCGATGCGCCCGATCGGGGCGGCGGCCGCAGGTCGATCGTTCGAGCCGGGACCGTTCGTGACGGGGACGTTCGCCATGGGGCGAGAGGTTACGGGTCTGACACGATGTGCGACGTGGACGAATCCGCGCTGCGCACGCTCATCGACGGCATCCGGTCGGGCGACACGACACCCGACGAGGCGGTCGCCCGGCTGGCGCGTCTGCCGTTCGCCGACCTGGGCGACGCCCTCGTCGACCACCACCGAGCCGTCCGACAAGGCATGCCCGAGGCCGTCTACGGGCCCGGCAAGACCCCCGAGCAGTGCGTCCGCATCGTCGGCGAACTGCTCGCGCACGGCCGCGGCCCGGTCCTCGTGACACGCGTCGACGACGAGCAGGCGAAGGCCCTCGTCGGCGTCCACGGAGCGGCCGTCGAGCGCGGTGGCTGCCTGGCCTGGCGGGTGCCCGACACGGCGCGACCCGAACGGGTGCTGATCGCCACGGCGGGCACCGCCGACGTCGCGGTCGGGGAGGAGGCCGCCGTGACCCTCGCCGCGCACGGGCTCGGGGCCGATCTGCTGCACGACGTCGGCGTCGCCGGCTTGCACCGCCTGCTCGCCCACCTCGACCGGGTCACCGGAGCCGATGCGGTGATCGTGATCGCCGGGATGGAGGGCGCCCTGGCGAGCGTGATCGGTGGACTCACCGCCCGGCCGGTGGTCGCGGTGCCGACGAGCGTCGGCTACGGCGCCGGGCTCGAGGGGGTGACCGCCCTGCTGGCGATGCATGCGTCGTGCGCGAGCGGGGTCACCGTGGTCGGCATCGACAACGGGTTCGGCGCGGCGTGCGCGGTCGTCCGGATGCTGGGGCCCCGGTGACGCCCGACGCTCCAGGGGGCGAGCGGACGACCGCCTGGTTCAACTGCGCGGCCGGCGTCGCCGGCGACATGCTGCTGGGAGCACTGGTGGACGCCGGTGCCGATCGCGACGCCGTCGCCGACGCGCTGGCGGGCCTCGGCGTGGACGGATACGCGCTCACGTTCGAGCGGGTGCAGCGCGGCGGCGTCACCGCCACCTGGGCGAACGTCGTCGTCCACGACGTCCACGACGATCATCACCATCACGACGGTCGTCACGACGATCGTCACGGCGCGGGTTCGCACCCGCACCGACCGGCGCGCGAGGTCTTCGCCCTGCTCGACGCCGCCGACCTGCCCGAGCGCGTGCGGCGGCGGGCCACCGCCGCGTACCGCGCGCTCGCCGAGGTCGAGGGGGAGATCCACGGCATCGACCCCGACGACGTCGAACTGCACGAGGTCGGCGCGCTCGATGCGATCGTCGACGTCGTCGGCACGTGCGCGGCGCTCGAGTCCCTCGACGTCGATCACGTCGTGTGTGCACCGATCGCCGTCGGTGTCGGCACCGTCGAGGCCGCGCACGGCACCCTCCCGAACCCCGCTCCGGCGGTCGTCCGGCTGCTCGCCCGAGCGCAGGTCCCGGCGACGGGGATCGACACCACGATGGAGCTCGCCACCCCGACCGGCGTGGCGCTGATGGCGACGCTCGCCGAGCGGTTCGGCGCGATGCCGGCGATGACGGTGCACCGCGTCGGGTTCGGCGCCGGGTCGGCCGATCCGACCGGCCGCCCCAACGTCGTCAACGTCGTGATCGGCGCCGCGACGGACCGGCCACTCGGTGCCACCGGCGTGCCCGGCGCCGGCCGGACCGCTCACCTCGTCGAGGCGAACGTCGACGATGCGACGCCCGAGGTGCTCGCCCACACCGTCACCCGGCTGCTCGCCGCGGGCGCCCACGACGCGTGGATCACCCCGATCGTGATGAAGAAGGGGCGCCCGGCCCACACCGTCCACGCGCTGTGCGACGACGCCGCGCTGCGCACCGTCGCGGATGTCCTGGTGACCGAGACGGGAACGTTGGGTCTGCGGGCCACGACCGTCGAGCGATGGCCGCAACGGCGCCTCGAGCGGACCGTCGAGGTCGACGGCCATGCCGTCCGGGTCAAGCTCGACGACGGCGGGAGCCGGGTGAAGGTCGAGCACGACGACGCGGCGGTGGCCGCCGCGGCGCTCGGCGTCCCGCTGCGCGACGTGCTGCGGCGTGCCGAGCAGGAGGGTCGCCGTGAGTCCGGGACCTGACCGTGCCGATCGGCCGTCCCCGCCCGACGAGTGGCGACGTGTCGCCGCGGCCGTCGCCGACCGCGAGCGGTTCGTCTCGGCGACCATCTCGGGCGCTCGCCGCGGCGCGCACCCGCCCGCCGAGCGGGTCACGCTCCGGCCCGTCGAGCTGCGCGCCGGCCTCCACCTCCAGGTCTCGACGTTCGACGGCGACACCACCGACGTCGCCAACGTCGCGTTCGACGCCGCCTCGGACCGGGTCATCGACCTGCTGGGTTCGGGGTACGCCAGCATGTACGTGCGCACCCTCGACGGCGACCTCCAGTTGCGGCACTCGAAGAAGGGCGCGCCCCACGTCACCCGGCACCGGCCGAGCACCGACCACGTCGACACGTCGCACGATCGCCGCAAGCCGCGCCTGCTCGACCCCGAGGCACCGTTCCTCACCGCCGTCGGCGCCGATCGGGCGAAGCGGCGCCAGGTGGAGCGGTTCCTCGAGATCCTCACCCACACGTGGCCCGACGAGTGGGGCCCGCCGCTGCGGGTGGTCGATCTCGGCTGCGGATCCGGGGTGCTGACGATGGCCACCCATCACCTCCTGCGCGAGGTGGCGCCCGGGTCGACGACGCTCGGCATCGACACGAAGGCGGCGTTGATGGAGCGGCTGACGGGCGTCGTCGCCGACCTCGGCTGGGACGACATCGAGCTGCGGGTCGGAACGATCGCCGACGCGGATCTGGGGCCGCGGGCACCCGACCTCGTGCTCGCGCTCCATGCATGCGACACCGCGACCGACGACGCGCTCGCCCGAGCGATCGAGGCGGACGCCCGCGTGATCCTCGCCGCGCCGTGCTGCCAGCACGATCTGCAGGCGCAGCTCGATCGCGCGCCGCCCGGTCTCGACCCGCTCGTCCGCCACGGCATCGTGCGCGAGCGTCTCGGCGACCTGCTGACCGACACGCTGCGCGCCGAGATCCTGCGGGCCCACGGCTACCGGACCGACGTCATCGAGTTCGTGTCGACCGAGCACACGGCGAAGAACCTGCTGATCCGCGCCGTACGGCGCGACCGCCGCGATCCGGTCGACGCCGATGCCGGCGCGACCGCCGCTCGGGAGCTCGCCGCGGCGTGGGGCGTCGAGCCGGCCCTCGCCCGCCGCGTCGGCTTCGGAGGCCCCGACCCACCGGGATGACGCCGGGATGACGCCGGGGATGCCGGGACGAGGGGACCGGCGACGCAGCGTCAGCCGACGCCGGCGGCGATGCGGTCGGCCAACCCGTCGACGCCGAGCTCGCCGATCCAGCGGTCGACCACGACCCCGTCGTCGACGAGCACGACGTACGGGTAGGCGGACAACCCGAACGCGTCCGCCGCGGCCCACTGCGGCGGTTCGGTGTCGAAGTCGATGCCGTCGGCGACGGACACCCAGGGCCAGCCGAACCCGGCGATCCACTCCGACGCCGGGAAGCCGGGCCGGTCGGGGGCGATCGCGGTGAGCACCCCGTAGACGTTCAGATCGGTCGGCAGCCGGCCGTCGTCGTCGAGCTGCACGAGGTGCGGCACCTCGACGTTGCACGCCGGACACCAGTGGGCGAGGAACACGAGCATGACCGGACCGTCGATGTCGGCCGAGATCGTGTGGACCACGCCGGCTGCGTCCTCGGCGATCAGGGACGGGGGGCGTCGCCCGAGCGCCGGGTCGACCCCGCTGTCGGGCTCGAATCGTGGCAGCGCGTCACCGTCGATCTCGACGTCGCGGACCTCCCCGACGACCTCGGGCGGCAGCCGGTCGTCGCCGGTGTCGCCGTTCGCGTCGAGATCATCGGTGGCACCACCGGGTTGCGTGGCCGCCGGGGGCTGCGGGGTGGCCGTCGTGTCGTCGTCGCCCCGTGTCGCCAGCACGGCCACCACCGCGACGATCACCACCAGCACGACGACCCCGGCGAGGACGATCGGGACGGGCGAGCGGGTTGAGGTGGCGGGCCGATCGGTCACGGGGACTCCGTTCCCTGACGGCTCCGAGCCGCCAGCAGGGTGAAGGCGATGATGGACAGGAAACCGACCAGCGCCATGAACGCCAACGTGACGAACCCGAACTCGCGGAACCAGATGTCGGCGCACGACGGCCCCGTCGCCGCGCACACGCCGCCCTCGAGCGCCGGGCGCCACTCGACGGCGTAGTGCCACAGCGCGACGACGGCGCCGATCGCGGCGACGGGGACGACGTACCAGCCGACCCGGCGATCGTTGCGGACGGCGGCCACGAGGGTGACGACGGCGAGCGGATACATCGCGATCCGCTGGAACCAGCACAGGCGGCACGGGGTGAACCCGGC
>SKSP01000363.1 GCA_007122945.1 Ilumatobacteraceae bacterium
CTCACTGGCCTGCTCACTGGAGGGTGACCTCGGCGGTCGACACGTCGATGACGCGGGCGCCCTCGTCATCCGCGCGGTCGATCACGTTCTCCAGCCGGACCAGCTTCACGAGGAGGTCGTTCGCCGCGCCGAGGCGGACCTCCGTCCCGTCGTCGAGGAGCAACCGCAGCTGCGAGCCGTCGGCCGTCACGTCGACGGCGGCGACGCGACCGCGGACGGAACCCGACAACGCCTGCACCAACTCGGCGGCGGCGGCGTAGCCGGTCGGCGCGAACGCGCCCTCGGGCGCGTCGACCGGGTCGGGGCCCGTGACCAGCATGTAGGCGATCGGCTGGCCGTCCAGCACATCGAGCACCCGACCGGCGCGGTCGATCACGCGGAACCGTCCGTCGGGCCCCTGGAACGTGGCCATCGGGGATCGTTCGCGGATCTCGATGCTGGCACCGCGCGGGAAGTGGGTCCGGACCCGGGCGGTGTCGACCCAGGGGATCTGCTCGAGCTCCAGTTCGGCGGCACGCGTGTCGGCGATCAGCACCGGCGTCCCGACGAGATCGTCGACCACGGCACCGAGGCGGTCCCGATCGGTGTAGACGGCGCCCGTGATCCGGACCCGGTCCTCGGCGATCGAGAACAGGGGGGACCCGAGCACGGCCAAGGCCGCGACGACCACGACGAGCACGCCGGCGACGACGATCATCCAACGGAACCGCTTCTGATCGGCGGCCCGTCGGACGGCGTTGCGCCGATCGCGGATGCGCGGCTCCATGCGGGTCGGCCCACCACCCGCGGCGTCGAGGGCGACGGTGTCGCCGGTGTCGTCGTCGTCGATGAACACGAGGTCGTCGCGGCGCCCCTGCTTCCCGGGTCCGCCGAGATCCCCCTCGACGTACACGGCATCGGGCAGCTCGTCGTCCTCGATGGCGATCACGTGGGCGTCGTCGCTGCTCGCCGCGTGTGCCTCCGCGCGCGTGTCCGTCGGGTCGTCCTCGCCGGCCCGGTCGCCGGCCGACCGGTCGTCACCCGGCTCGGGCTCGGCGGGGTCGGTCCCGTCGGTTCGATTCGGCGTGAACGCCCGCAGCAACTCGTCGAGCGCCGCCGCGTCGGGCTCGACCTCGTCGGAGCGGTCGTCGCTCACGGTCGCCCGCCCCGTTCGGCGGCGACGTCGCGGTCACGGAACCCGACGAGGCGGACCTCACTGCGCAGGACGAACCCGGTGGCGGCGACGCGACGACGGACCTCGTCGATGACCGCGCGCACATCGGTCGCCGCGGCACCCGGCTCGGCCTGCACGAAGTTGGCGTGCTTCTCCGAGACGCGCGCCCCGCCGACGGCGAAGCCTCGCAATCCGAGGCCGTCGACGAGCGCACCAGCGGTCACGGCGCCAGGGACCGGATTGACGAACACCGACCCGCAGTTCTGACCGCCCGGCTGGTTCGCGCGCCGCCACCGCACGATCTCGGCGACCTCGGCCTCCGCGCGCTCCCGGTCGCCCGGCCGGAGCGCGATGCGGGCGCGCAGCACGACCTGGCCGTCGCGCAACGACGAGCTGCGGAACCGGAGCGCGAGCTCGGCGGCGTCGATCCGCCGCACCGCAGGCGTCCCCGCGGTGTCGCTGTCGTCGTCCCGGTCGATGTCGTCGTCGAGGTCGATGACGTCGACGTCGACGAGACAGGCGGCCATGTCCGAGCCGTGACCTCCGGCGTTCATCCGGACGGCACCCCCGACGGAACCGGGCACGCCGACCGCCCACTCGAACCCGGTCAGGCCGGCGGCGGCCGTGCGGCGGGCGAGGACCGGGAGCGACACCCCCGCGGCAGCGGTCACGCGCGATCCGTCGACGACGATCTCGTCGGCGAGTCCGGCCGTGCCCACGGCGATCCCCGGGAACCCCTCGTCGGCCACGAGGAGGTTCGAACCGCGGCCGATCACGAGGACCGGGAGACCGCTCACCCGGCGGGCCCGGGCGACGCGCACCAGGTCGTGTTCGTCGCGCACGTCGACGAACAGGGCGGCGGCACCCCCGACGCGGTAGGTGGTCAGCGGCGCCAGGGGCTCGTCACGACGAGCGAGACCGCCCAGCACGTCGGCGGCGAGGTCGATCGCCGTCGCGACGGTCACGGCAACCCGACCCCGAGGTCGGCGCCGCCGCGGCGGGCCCGCAGCACCTCGTCGGGGAACGACGCGATGTCGCCGCAACCCATCGAGATGCAGACGTCGCCGGCGCGCACCTCCCGGGCGACGAAGTCGACGAGCTCGTCGCGGCGCGGGAGCCACACGACGCGACGACGGGGGTGCCGATCGAGGATCGCGTTCACGATGAGCTTTCCCGTCACACCCGGGATGGGTGTCGTCCCGGACGGGTAGACGTCGGTGACGACGACGACGTCGGCGTCGACGAATGCGCTGTGGTACTCGGACCACATCTCGGCGATGCGGTTGTACCGGTTCGGCTGGAACACGGCCACGACGCGCGACCACCCGTCACCGCTGTGGCGGGCCGCGGCGAGGACCGCGGCGATCTCGCCGGGCAGGTGGGCGTAGTCGTCCACGAAGGTGGCACCGCGGTCGGTGCCCCGGATGTCGAAACGGCGGGCGACCCCACCGAAGCGGCCGAGCGCGTTGGCGGCCACCTGCGGGTCGACACCGATCTCGTTGGCCATCGCGATCGTGGCCGTCGCGTTCACCACGTTGTGGACGCCACGCAGCGGGAGGACGACGTCGACCACGCGGGCACCCGCGATCTCGACCCCGAACTCGAACGATCCCGACCGCGGCCGCAGGTCGACGGCGCGCACGTCGACCCCCTCGCCGGTGCCGTACGTCGTCGCCCCGTGCCGGGCGGCCAGGCGGGCCGCCTCCGGATCGTCACCGCACACGACCTTCGGACCCGGCACCTGCGAGAGGTAGCGGTCGAAGCCGTCGACGACGCCCTCGAAGCCCCCGTAGTGGTCGAGGTGGTCGCGGTCGACGTTGGTGAGGATCGTGCCGTGCAACGGGAGCTCGAGGTGCGTGCCGTCGCTCTCGTCGGCCTCGACCACGAACCAGTCGCTCCCCGTCCACTGGGCACCCGTCCCCATGTCGGTCACGTCGCCACCGATCACGAAGCTCGGTCGGAGGTCGGCCTCGGCGAGCACGAGCATCAGCATCGACGAGGTCGTGGTCTTGCCGTGGGTCCCGGCGACGGCCAGCGAACGCGCGCGGGCACACATCGAGGCGAGCATGCCGGCCCGGCTGAGCGTCGGGATGCCGAGACGGCGGGCCTCGTTCAACTCGTTGTTGCGGGCCGGGATGGCGGTCGAGGCGGTGACGGCGTCGCAGCCGAGGACGTGGCTGCGGCGGTGGCCGATCTGCACCGTGACACCGGCGGCGCGGAGCCGGTCGAGCACCGACCGCTCACGGATGTCGCTCCCCGAGACGACGTGCCCCATCTGCGCCAGGGCGATCGCGATGGCGCTCATGCCCGGTCCACCGATGCCGACGATGTGGAGACGGCGACGGCGCGACAGGTCGAGCGGGGCCACGGGTTGCTCGACGGGCGTGCTGAGGATGCTCACGGACGATCAGGCTAGGGCGACCGACTCGACGAGATCGGCCATGGCACCGCGCCGGTGGACCTCCCCGAGCGAGCGGGCGGTCGCGCCGAGACGGGCGCGTTCGTCCCCGTCGGCGCGCAGTCGGTCGAGCTCGTGGGCGAGCCGGTCGAGGCGGTCCTCGGGGACGAGCAACGCGCCGCCCCGGTCGGCGAGCCACGCGACGTTGGCGCGCTGATGGTCCTCGGCCGCGCCCGACCACGGGACGAGCACGGCGGGCACTCCCGTGACGGCGACCTCGTGGACGGTGCTGGCCCCACCACGCCCGACGAGCAGGTCGGCGGCGGCGTAGACGTGATGCATCTCCTGCTCGTAGCCCACCGGCTGGTAGAGCACACCGGCGGACCCGTCCCGGGCCGGAGCCGCCTCGGAGAGGAACCGCTCCCCGACGACGTGGCGGACCGCGAGCCCGGTGTCGCCCTCGTGGGACTCCACGTACCTCCGGACCGCGGCGTTCAGCACACCCGACCCCTGCGACCCGCCCATCGCAGCCACCACGAAGCGGTCGGCCGGGAGGCCCAGACGCGCTCGGGCCGCTTCCCGGTGGGCGGATCGATCGACGTCGAGGATCACCTGTCGCACCGGGGCACCCGTCAGCGTCGCGCGGGGCAGCGGGGAGTCCTCGAACGCGACCGCGCACGCTGCGGCCCGGCGCGCCGCCAACGCGCTCGCCCGGCCCGGGAACCGGTCGTAGCTGACGACCACCACGGGGACGTCGAGTCGCCGGGCGGCCAGCACCGCCGGCACGCTGGCGTACCCACCGACCGAGACGACGACGCGCGGTCGCAGTTCGCGCAGGAGACGGACCGCGGCGCGACGGGCGCAGAGCATCTTCGGGACGAAGCCCAGGTTGCGCCGGGTGAGACGCCGCTGGAGGCCGACCACGTCGAAGAACGTGTGTGGGAACGGGCTGGCCGGAACGAGCGTGGTCTCGACGCCGCGCTCCGCACCGACGTAGTGGATCGTCCCGGGCTCGTGCCCGGCCGCCACCAGCGCCTCGGCGACGGCGAGCGCCGGGAGCACGTGACCGGCGGTGCCCCCACCCGTGACGACGGCGAACGTCATCGGGCTCGACGGGCGGCGTTGAGCAGCAGTCCGGACGCGACCATCATCACGAACAGCGACGTGCCACCCGCGGAGAAGAACGGCAACGTGAGGCCGGTCACCGGCATCAGCCCGCTGACACCGCCGAGGTTGATCAGCGCCTGCACGCCGAACCAGGTGGCGATGCCACCGGCGAAGAGCATGCTGAACCGGTCGGGTGCGGCCAGCGCGATCTGGATGCCGAACCACACGATCAGGGCGAACCCACCGACGACGGCGACCGATCCGACGAAGCCGAGCTCGTCGGCGAGCACGGCGAAGATGAAGTCGCTGTGAGCGAGCGGGAGGTAGCCCAGCTTGCCGTTGCTCCCACCGATGCCCGATCCCGTGAGCCCACCGTTGGCCATGCTCAAGAAGCCCTGGTGGGTCTGGTACGAGATGTGGTCCTTGTTCCCCGCGATGTCGAGGAACGCCGTGAAGCGGTTGATCCGCCGCGGACTCGAGAAGATGAACAGGGCGATGAACGCGACGCCGCTGGCGACGGTCGTGAACATGTACATCAGCGGGACGCCGGCGATGAAGCCGACGGCGAGCACGATCGATCCGAGCACCACCGACGAGCCGAGGTCGCCCTGGGCCAGACACAGCGAGGCGCCGACACCGGCGATCGCCATCAGCGGCAGCGCGACCCGTCGGAGGTCGTGCACCTCCTCGCGGCGACGGGTGAGCAGGTCGGCGGCGAGCGCCAAGATGGCGAGCTTGAGGACCTCCGACGGCTGGAAGCTCACCGAACCGAGGTGCACCCACGCCCGCGTGTCGTTGATGTCGACGCCGAGTCCCGGGACGAACGGCAACGCCATGGCGGCGGTCGCGAGCGCGGCGATCGGCATGATGAAGGGGCGCCAACGCTCGTAGGGGGTCTTCAGACCGATCAGCAA
>SKSP01000467.1 GCA_007122945.1 Ilumatobacteraceae bacterium
GATCCACCGAGCGCCGACCCCGACTCCGAGCTCGCCGCGCTCTGCCCGGTGGACGCGCTCGACGGAGCTGCGGGCCCGGTGCAGATCGACGTCTGGCACTCGATGACGGTCGAGCTCGAGGAGACGCTGCGCGACCTCGTCACCGAGTACAACGCCGCGCAGGACCGCGTGCAGGCCCGCCTCGTGTTCCAGGGCAGCTACAACGAGTCCCTCGACAAGTACCTGACCGCGCTGCGCGGCGGGGCCCGACCGCACGTGATCCAGCTGGAGGAGACCGCGCTGCAACTCGGGGTCGACTCCGACTCGTTCGTCCCGGTGCAGGCGTGCGTCGACGCATCGGGGTACTCCTTCGACGACCACATCGCGCGCACCGTGTCCGCGTACACCGTCGAGGACGTGCTCTGGCCGATGCCGTTCAACACGTCCAACCCGGTGCTGTACGCGAACATGGCGGCCCTGCGCGATGCCGGCGTCGACGAGCTCCCGACCACGCTCGACGAAGTGAGAGCCGCGGCGGAGGCAGTCGTCTCGTCGGGTGTCGCGCCGAACGGGATCAGTCTGACGTCGAGCTCGTGGATCCTCGAGCAGCTGTTCGCCCTCGCCGACGAGGAGTACGTGGACGGTGGCAACGGCCGGGTGGAGCGAGCGACCGAGGTGCTGCTCGACACCGAGCTCGGTCTCGAGATCTTCACGTGGCTGCACGACATGGTCGCCGACGGGCTCGCCACCTACGTCGGCAGTGGCGACGACGCGGAGCACTTCATCGCCCTGGCGCTCGGCCAGGCGACGATGACGATGGACACGACGGCTGCGCTCCGGTCGGTGCTGATCGCCGCCGAGGACTTCCCCGACGTCGAGGTCGCGATCGGACCCCTCCCGAGCGTCGGTGAGCGTGACGGCGGCGTGCTCGTCGGTGGAGCGGCGCTGTGGATCGACGGCGAGACCACCGACGAGGAACGGGCCGCCTCGTGGGACTTCATCACGTGGTTGAACGAGCCCCAACAGCAGGCGGCCTGGCACGCCGGCACCGGGTACGTGCCGATCCGCCAGTCGGCGATCGACCTGCCGGCGGTGGCCGACCTGTGGGCCGAGGAGCCCGCGTTCCGGGTGGCGTACGACCAACTGGTCGACGGTGCCGAGACCTCGGCGACGGCGGGCCCCGTCATCGGCAACCACGCCCAACTCCGCCAGCGGGCCCTCGTCCCGGCGATCGAGGGGATGTACCTGAGCGGCTTGTCACCCGACGTGGCGCTGGCGCAGGCGAAGGCCGACGCCGACGCGATCATCGCCGACTACACCCGCCGCATCGGCGGCTGAGCTGACGGGCCGCTAGCGTCCGGAGTCGTGGAACGCGACGACCAGCCCGTCGACCCGCCCGTCGGCGACCAGCCCGTCGACCAGCCCGTCGACCCGCCCGCGCTCGACGAGACCGACCTGTCCGCACTGGAGCGCGACCTCGCCGCCGTCGACGCCGCACTGGAACGGCTCGACACCGGCACGTACTGGACGGACGAGGTCACCGGCGAGCCCATCCCCGACGACGTGCTCGAACGCGACCCGGTCGCCCGGCGGGCCTCGTGAAGGCGACCCGCGTCGCCTCCGTCGCGGCGCTGGCCGCGCTCGCCACCGGGCTCGCCGCGGCTGCCGCGACCGCCCGCAACGCGACCAAGGACTCCCCGCTCACGAACCGCCTCGGTCGCTCCGCCCGCGTCTGGAAGCTGTCGGCCCGCAACGGCGCCCGCTTCGCCGTCAGCCGGGTGCGCGGCCTCGGTTCGGCGGCCGAACGGCGGGCCCAGCTCGACGAGCAGTTCGCGATCCGCACCGCGGAGGACGTCGCCAAGGAGCTCGGCGAGATGAAGGGCGTCCTGATGAAGGCCGGCCAGCTGATCAGCTTCATCTTCGAAGCGCTCCCCGACGAGGCCCAGGAGGCCCTCGCCACGCTGCAGGCCGACGCCGCGCCGATGGCGCCGACGCTCGCCGCCGGCGTGGTCGAGTCCGAGCTGGGGAGCCCGCCCGAGCGGGTGTTCCTCGACTGGACCGATCTGCCGGTGGCCGCCGCCAGCATCGGCCAGGTCCACCGGGCCATCACGCCCGACGGCCTCGACGTCGCGGTGAAGGTGCAGTACCCCGGCGTGCACGAGGCGATCGAGGCCGACCTCGACGCCGCCGAGGCGATGTACGCCATGTTCTCGATGATGATGCTCAAGGGTCTCGACGCGAAGGGCCTCGTCGACGAGCTGCGGGCCCGCATGCGCGAGGAGCTCGACTACGGCCTCGAGTCGCGCAACGTCATCGAGTTCGCCGAGCTGTTCGCCGGTCACCCCTGGGTGCGCGTGCCCAACCTGGTGCCGGAGTACTCCACGGAGAAGCTGCTGACCACCGAGTGGGTCGACGGCATGACGTTCGACCAGTTCCGGGCCTCGGCGTCACCCGACACCAAGCAGCGGGCGGGCGAGACGGTCTGGCGGTTCGCCCAGCACGCGATCGTCCGTCACGGAGCGTTCAACGGCGACCCCCACCCCGGCAACTACAAGTTCCACCACGACGGCAGCGTGACGTTCCTCGACTACGGCCTCGTGAAGCGGTGGTCGCCGGGCGAGTGGGAGTCGTTGGTGCCGACCCTCGACGCACTGATCGTGCGGCGCGACCCGGAGCGACTCGTCGCCGCGATGGAGGCGTCCGGCTTCTTGCGCGACGGCCACGGCCTCGCGCCCGAGCTCGTCTTCGAGTACGTCTCAAGTCCGTACACGCCGTACCTGACCGACACGTTCACGTTCACCCGGCAGTGGATGGTCGACACGCTCGCCGTGATCTTCGACGTGCAGGGCCCGCACCAGCGGGTGATCGAGTCGCTCAACATGCCACCGAGCTTCGTGATCCTCGACCGGGTCGTCTGGGGCGTCAGCGCCATCCTGGGCAAGCTCGATGCGACGGGACCGTGGCGGGCGATGCTGCTCGAGTACCTCGCCGACGGGGCACCGGCGACCGAGATGGGCGCCGACGAGCACCGCTGGCTCGCCGGCGCCGAGCAGCGATGAGCCACGACGACGCCACCGGAGCGAGCGCTCACGCCGCCGGGACACCCATCTCGCGCTACCCGGTCCCCGACCTCGACGAGCTCCCCGACGACCTGCGCGAGCGCATCGGCGCCGTGGCGGAGCGCAGTGGCTTCGTCCCGAACGTGTTCCTGGCGATGGCGCATCGGCCCGACGAGCTGCGGGCCTTCCTCGACTACCACGACGCCCTGATGGAGCGCGACTCCGGTCTGTCCAAGGCCGAGCGTGAACTGATCGTCGTGGTGACGAGCGCGGCGAACGACTGCCTCTACTGCGTGGTCGCGCACGGGGCGATCCTGCGGATCCGGGCGAAGGACCCGAAGCTCGCGGATCAGGTCGCGATCGACTGGCGGTCGGCCGACCTCGACGATCGTGCCCGGGCGATCTGTGAGGCAGCCGTCACGCTGGCCACCGAGCCGGCCGCGTTCGACGACGCGCTCCGCGACCGGCTGCGAGCGGTCGGTCTGAGCGACGAGGACATCTGGGACGTCGGCGCGATCACGGCGTTGTTCGCGCTCTCGAACCGGATGGCCCACCTGCTGCGGATGCGACCGAACGACGAGTTCTACACGCTCGGGCGCTGACGGCCGCCGGCGATCGCCGGACGGCGGGTCACACCAGCGCACCCACCAGGTCGATGACGACGTGCGTGGCGGCCTCGCCGCCGCGGATCGTGATGCGGCCCTGGTCGTCCACGGCGGTGATCACGCCGTTCGCGGCGGTCAGCTCGGGCGACGACCAGTTGATGCTCGAGTTGCCCGGCCACGGGATGCCGGCCCGGTACACCGACACGAAGCCGAAGTCGGTCTCGGTGCCGGTGATCGTGAGGTTGATCACGGCGCCCGCGGCCCCGGCGGGCAGGCCGAGCTCGACGATGCGCTCCTCGCCCGCCTGCAGCTTGCCGGTCTGCGGGCCGGGCTGGCGGGTGTCGAGCGGCCGGGTCGGCGGGTCGATCGGGACGAGCCCGAGCGCACCGGTGGCGCTCGCCGGCGCCTCGTAGCCGATCGTCACGCCGAAGATCGACTCGCCGACGTCGATGGGCATCCGCAACGAGTACGTCGAGTCGGCGGCGATCGTGACATCGGTGTCGAAGGTGTGCGCCCGCGGGCCGCCACCTTGGTCGGGAGCGGTCTCGCTGAACACCGCGGCCGGCGGGTTCGGCCCTCCCTCCTGGGGCGTCGCGAGACGCCGTCGCCACAGCTGCACGCCGGGGGTGCCGATATAGGCGACGTTGATCTGCTTGACGACCGAACCGGCCGGCAACGACAGCGGTGCCGTCAGCCGGTCGGGCGGCATCAGCGCACCCGTGCCCGAGGTGTCGTCGGAGTACCGGTCGTTGAGGGGGGTCGAGAAGCCGAAGCTGTCGATGCCGATGTACGACAGGTCGGCCGACGGTGGCTGGAGGACCTGGGGCAGCCGGGCGGTGCGGCCGGCGAGGGCCGGCGTGACGGATCCGGCGACGACGGCACCACCGGGGAGACCGGCGAGGAGGCCGGCGGCTCCGGTGGCGGCGCCGAGCCCGGCGATGAGTTGACGGCGGGACAGCCCACCGGATGGTGACGGTACGTGTTCGGTCATGCCGACGATCGTGCGCCTCGCGCCGCCGCACCGCATGAGTACCACTACTCAGACGGAGCGCGAGGATGGGGCGATGACGTTCGCCTCGACACCCGAGCCGCCGTACACGGCGGTGGTGTTCACCTCGGTGCGCGCCGACGACGGCGACGACACCGCGTACGAGGCGACGGCCGCCCAGATGGTGGCGCTCGCCGGCGAGCAGCCCGGCTTCCTCGGAGTCGAGTCGGCGCGCGACCCCGCCACGCGGGCGGGGATCACGGTGTCGTACTGGCGGACCGCCGAGCACGCCCGCCGCTGGAAGCAGGTGACCGAACACCTCGACGCCCAGCGGAACGGGCGGGCACGGTGGTACGAGCGCTACGCGGTACGCATCGCGACCGTCGAGCGCGGCTACGACGGGCCGTGACGCGGCCCCGCGGTCACGGCGCCGGCGCCGCCGACATCACCACCACCTGGAACGCATCGAACGTCAGCGCGCCGTCGCGAGAATCCCTCACCTCCACCTGCACGGTGGTCGCCGGCGTGACGTCGCCGAGCACGCTGGCGACGCGCGGCGTGCCACCGACGGTCGTCGCCTGGATGGTGGTCGGGTCGAGCAGGTAGCCGGGCATCCGCACCTCGTAGAGACCGACGTCGTCCACGGCGTCGACCTGGCGAACCTGGAGCGGCACGCCCGTGCACGAGTGCCCGCCGATCAGCTGGACCCACTCCTCGCCGGGCTCGGCGATCGTGCGGCCCCACGCGATCACCGCGCCGTCGGCGCAGGCGTCCTGCTTGGTGGCGAGCTCGGACTCGAGCGTCGCGATCGATTCGGTCGCGTTCCCGTTCTCCTGCTCGATGACGATCACCGTCTCGTTCACCGCGGCCACCTGCGACTCGAGCGCGCTCACCCGCGCCGCGAGGTCGGCGATCCCGGTGCTCGACGTGTA
>SKSP01000028.1 GCA_007122945.1 Ilumatobacteraceae bacterium
CCCGGGAGGTGTTCCTCGAAGAACGCCTTGAACCCGGCGATCGCTTCGTGGAGCGACGCCCCGTGCTCGATCAGCTCGGCCATCCGATCCGGATCGGTTCCCGCGTCGAACACCTCCTCGACCAGGGCCCGGATCTCGGCCTCGCCCTCCTGTCGGGTCCCGACGACTTCTTCGGTGCGCGCGTTCGGATCCGCTGACGCGTCCCGGAGGAACTCCTCGGGATCGAGCTCCAGCAACGCACGAGCCGGACGGTCGAGGACGAACACGCGATCCCCGACTGCCGCGAGCCCCGAGAGCTGGTCGATTCGGCGCCCGCCCGGCAACGAACGGCGTCCCACGACTGCTCCGGTGGACATGTCGATCCGCAACACGATGGCGGTGGGGTCGTCGAGCGCCGACACCGTCACCCAGATCGCGTCCGTCGTCGCCACCGGCCCGGTGGGTCGTTCGGCGAGGAGATCGTCGGTCGACAGATCGGTGACGGTGACGTCGAGCGTCTCCGGATCGATCCTGCCGAGCGTGGCGTCCACCTGGTTGACGAACCAGACGGCGTCCGCGCCGACATGAGCGAACATCGGTGCCACGCCGGTGGGCACCCGCTGCACGAGCGTCCCGGTGGCGTCGAGGCGGAGGATCTCGTTGCTGTCGAATCGGGGCACCCAGATCGAACCGAATCCGGAGGCCGAGCCCACCGCCTCACCCTCGCCGTCCAGCGCGACGGGTTCGCCGACCTCGCCGGTCGCCGGATCGAGTCGAACGAGTGCGCCGGGCGCCGCGGTGACCTCCATCCACGTCGCACCATCGGGCCCGGCGAACACCAGGCCAGCCGGCGAACCGACGTCGAGCACCGGGCCCTTCGTGAACGTGGTCCGGTCGAGCCCGACCACCTCCGTGCCGTCGAGATCGCTCAACCAGATCGTGGTGTCGGCCACGCTCGGCAGGACGCGCTCGCCGCTGAGCCCCTCCACCTCATGCGCGTCCACGTCCCCGGTCCGTGGATCGATCCGCACCACGACGCCCCCGCTCCCCGTCGCGTACAGATGGGTGCCGTCGCCGCGCAAGAACCGCAGCTCGGCATCGAGCCCGATCTCCCCGATCACGACGGCGGGAGCGATCCCGGCCACGCTCCCGGTGCCGATCGGAACACTGGTCGTCGGCGCGACCGGAAGCGTCGTCTCGGCCCCGACGGAGGCGGCAGCGCCTCCCGCGCGGGCGCCGGCATCCGCGAGATCGACGCCGTCGTCGTCGCTGCAGGCCGAGATCGCGACCGCGGCCACCAGCAGTGTGGTCACGGGTCGTCGAGCGGTCCGCGCCCACGACCGGCGAGGAACGTGGGTGGATGTCGTGGTCATGTCAACCTCCTTGATCGATCGTGGTGTCACCCGACGGGCGACAGACGTCGAACGGTTCCTCCGAGAGCAGCGCCTCACCGAGCGCGACGGCCTGCCACGAGTGCTCGTCCGTCGTCGAGGTCGGGCCGCTGGCTCTCGTCGTGACGGCGAGACCGGCGATCGCCACGAACCGGTCGAATCGACGCTGGACCTCGGCCGACGGCGTGAGGTCCGCCAGGTGACGGGCCGCGGCTCGGAGACGATCGACGTGTTCGCCGAGGTGCTCGCGCGCTGCGTCATCGGTCGGCTCGGCGAGTGCGCCCACCACGGCGCCGATGTCGGTACAGACGTCAGCGACGGTCGGTGCACCGATCGACAGGTTCGGAGCGTCCGACAACTCGACGGGACCGGTCGGGTCGGACGTGGCCAACACGAGGGCGAGACCGGCCGACCCGACCACGAGGATCGCGGCTGCCGCGAGCTTCACCCACGATGGCGAACCGCGGTCGAGATCACCGAGCGGTGGGGGAACCGCATCGCGAACCACGGTTGCCCGCACCTCGTCGGCAGCAGCGCGGAGCACGCGCTCGACCATCATTGCTCACCCTCCGGTCGTTTCCCGTCCGTCATCACACTCGTCAGCGGTGCGCGGAGCGCCTCCCGAGCGCGGACCAGATGGGTCCGCACCGTTCCGGGAGCGCAGTCGAGCGTCTCGGCGATCTCGTCGACGGTCAGATCCGAGCCGTAGTAGAGCGCGATCACCTCGGCCTGCCGCTGGGGCAACGTGCGTACCGCCTCCCACACCGCCTGAGCATCTGCGGACGGGCCGTCGACGTCGGGCGTCCTCGTCAATCGCAGCAGCGACCGTGCGGCGGTGCGCTGTCGGCGCCACCTCGACGCGGCGAGGTTGAGCACCGCTCGCCGCACCCAGGCCCCCGGACGTTCGTAGGCCGAGATCCGGCCCCAGTCCCGGTAGGCCCGGAGCATCGCCTCCTGCACCAGATCCTCGGCGACGTCTCGGCGTCCGGTCAGGGTGAAGGCGAGCCCGACGAGGGGGCCGTACTCCGCCTCGTAGAGCTGTTCGAAGCTGCGGATCTCGACGAACTCGAGGCGAGCCGAGCCGGTCGTGTCGGCGTCGTGCCCGTCAGCGTGGCTCGTGTCGGCGGCGCTCGTGCCAGCATCGTCGACGACGGACGCCCGCGTGGCAGCCGGCGAGACCGAGCCATGGCTCCGGGAACTGCGGCGGACCGATCGCATCACCCCTCCACACGCACGAGCACCCGTTCGCGCAGACACGGCCGCGAACGACCGTCGGGGGAACTCTGGTCGGCGATGCGGGCCTCGATCCCACGACCTCCACGGTGTGAGCGCCCCCAACCGCGACTTCAAGTTGTAGTGACTCCACCAGGCCACGGCAAGCCCCCGTCCGAGGTGGGCGCGCCGTCATCGGGTACGGTCGCCGGAACCCGACGAGGCCCGACCGACACGAGGGGGTCACGATGGCCGAGGTCCTGTTGTTCCACCATGCGCTCGGGCGTACGCCCGGGGTGACCGCGCTCGCCGATCGACTGCGGGCGGCGGGCCACACCGTGCACCTGCGCGACCTGTACGACGGTCATACCTTCGACGACATCGAGACCGGCGTGGCGCACGCCGACGACATCGGGTTCGAGAACCTGCTCGAACGTGCCCGGAACGTCGCAGAGGATCTCCCCGATCGTCTGGTGTACGCGGGCATCTCCCTCGGGGTGCTCCCGGCGCAGCAGCTCGCCCAGACCCGGCCCGGCGCTGCGGGGGCCGTGCTGATGGAGGCCTGCGTGCCGCCCTCCGAGTTCGCCGACGGCTGGCCGTCGGAGGTGCCCGTGCAGGTGCACGGGATGGATGCGGACGCCTTCTTCGCCGGCGAGGGCGACCTCGACGTCGCCCGCGAGCTCGTGGCGTCCACCACCGGGGCCGAACTGTTCCTCTACCCGGGCGACGGGCACCTGTTCACGGATCCGGGTTCGGCGTCGTTCGACCCCGACGCCACCGACCTGCTCGTCGAGCGCGTGCTCGCGTTCCTGCACGCCGGGTGAGCGATGGGTCAGCGGCGGGGGCTATTCCTTCGGAGTGCAGCCCGGGCCCAGCTCCACGAAGTCCTCGTCACCTCGACCGCGCCTGGTCGACGAGTTCCTGGAGTGTCCGTCCCGGCCTCCCCGTGAGTGTCCTCACACCGAGCGCAGACAGCCGAGCGGCGGTGCGCGCCACGTCGTCGTGCACTGCGGGCGTGGTCACGGTGAGGACGGCGAGGTCGGGATCCGCCTCAGCACAGAACCGCACCAGCTCCTCCGCCGGCATGTCGGCGCCGAGGTGGTGGACGTGCCAGTTGTCCTCGCGCAGTGCGGCGGCGGCCATCGACGTCGGCAGGACGTGGTGGTCGCCCGACAGCGCGGCCACCATGGCCGTCCCACGTCGACGGCCGCGCGGCGTCGGGTGCTGATCGCCGATGATCCGGTCGACGATGGCGGAGGCCTGGTGCTCGACCCAGATCGGGAGGCGACCGGTGTGCCACTCGGTGCCGACCCGACGAAGCGCCGGCACGAGCACCTCCTGCATCACGGTGGTGAAGCGGACGCCGTCCTCAACGAGCTTCGCGACGGCGGAGCGAGCGGCCCGCTCGTCCCCGGCCACCAAGTGGTTGAACATCCGGTCCGCGAGAGGTTCGAACCCGCCACGGGGACGCCGGGTCCGCGGGGGCTGCGGCTCGTCGCGTCGCTCGGCGAAGGCCGCCACGTCATCCGGGTCGAGCCGGTAACGCCCACGGACGCGTACGGCGGGCAACTCGCCCGAACGCACCCAACGGTACGCCGTCTGGTAGTGCACGCCGAGCTGTTCCGCCGCTGCGAGGAGGTCGATGTCGTCGCCCGCCACAGGGGGAAACGATACCGGTGCGGCCAATTCATACTTAATGCTGCTCACAACGAACGGGCGACGACTTCGATCTGAGATCGACCCCGAGCACGTCGGCGAGTTCCTCGGGTGGCATCGTCAACGATGCGGAGCGCGACAGCGTGCTCCAGGCGTGCCCGCCACCGACGGTGAGAACTCCATCACGACGTTGGGGCATCGGCACCGTCAGAACTTCACCTTCATGAGTGCTCGAGCACGAGAAGAGAACCGGAGCGACCCCGCCGGCTGCTCGGGATGGTCGTCCATCTGGCGGTCCGTCAGGAGCAGCCCGCCGGCGACGACCGTGCCGTAGACGGTGATCAGGAACACGATGATGCCGATGACGAAGATCGCGAGAGTCATGACCGGACCTCCTCACGAACGTCGGCGGCCGGGACGGCGACCGGGGTGAGCAGCAACGTCCCCAACGAGTGGATCGACGGCACCCACAGGCCGACGAAGATGCCGGCCGTCGTCTGGTCCTGGACGAAGTACAGCCAGACCGAGAACAAGAACGACAGGAAGCCGGCGACGAGGAACGGCAGCTTCAGCCGGACGGGGATGGGAAATCGATTCATGGTGGTCCTTTCAGGAGGTACCACCGAATCAACCTTCTTTAGTGTTATTTATTCCGCGGATTCCCGAAGTGGGTGGGACGGCCTTGCATCACGCGGCGCTGGCCGTTCAGGAGCGGGGACGAACCGCCTTCCGGGAACGCCATGGCGATACGGGCCTCGATCCCATGACCTCCACGATGTGAACGTCTCCAACCTCGACCCCGCCTGTCGCTTCTTCGTTTCGGACTCTGCGATCGGTGATCAGAACGGCACGATCTTCGACACGCTGTTCGAGCCGTTGTTGGCAACCCAGATGTTGCCGCCGCCGAACGCCACCTCGGCAGGCGTCGCAGCGACTGCGTCGCTTACTGGTCAAGATCGGAACGCCACGTTCCGATTCGTGCCAGCAAGCGATACCACCGGAGGTCGTGGATGCCTGGTCTGGTGGTCACGATCCCGTCACGACGGCGGAGAAGTGACCAGCACGCGGTGCACGTCTGCCGCCATCGGCGGCCCACGAGATCGACCACGACCCCCTCCGGGACCGGCATCACGGTCAGTGTCCGATGTCATCGTGGAACTCGCCGCGGGGGTCAAGGTCGACGACGATGCGCTCACGGAACTCTGCGTCCGACACGGGATCCGTCAGCTCGCTCTCCATGGCTCGGCTCTCCGCGACGAACTTGGTGCCGACAGCGACATCGACCTGCTCGTCGACTTTCGCC
>SKSP01000076.1 GCA_007122945.1 Ilumatobacteraceae bacterium
GGGGGTGGGGGTGCCGACGTGGTGGTGCAGTGCACGGGGTCGCGTCCGGGGGTGCGGGAGTACGACGTCGACGAGTCGGTCGCCGAGGCGGTGCTCGACGTGGCGGACGTCCGGCGGGGCCGGGTGGCGCTGCCCGACGACGGCGACGTCGTGCTGTTCGACCCGATCGGTGGGCCGATCGCGATCGCTCTCGCCGAGGAGCTCGGCGCCCGGGCGGTCCTCGTCACGCAGGACCAGATCGCGGGCAACGAGCTCGCCCGCACCGGCGACCTCGCACCCGCCAACGTCCGTCTCCAGCAGGCCGGCGTCCGGATCGAGAAACGCACCCTGCTGCGGAGTGTCGACCCGCCGGCCGACGGCAACGTCGGCATCGCCGTCGAGGTCGAGGATCGCTTCACCGGTGTCCGCCGGACGATCGCGGCCGTCGTGCTCGTCGACTGCGGGTTCCGGCTCCCCGACGACCCGATGCCGGGGATCGATCTGCGGGCGGGGGACTGCGTCGCGCCGCGCACGATCCACGAGGCGATCCTCGAGGCACGCCGCCTCGCCCGCTCGATCTGACACCCGGCAGACTCGCCGCATGGAGCATCCTCACACCGAACGCCGCAGCACGCGCGACCTGTTCGACCTCGACGGCAAGGTCGCCGTCGTGACCGGCGGGAGCCGGGGCCTCGGCCGCGAGATGGTGCTGGCGTTCGCCGAGTACGGCGCCGACGTCGTGATCGCCAGCCGCAAGCTCGACAACTGCGAGGCGCTCGCCACCGAGGTGCGCGAGCGCTTCGGTCGGCGGGCCCTCCCGGTGGCCTACCACGCCGCCAGCTGGGACGACGCCGGGCGGCTGTTCGACACCACGATCGCCGAGCTGGGCGCGCTCGACGTGCTCGTCAACAACGCCGGCATGTCGCCGCTGTACCCGAGCGTCGACGCGATCTCCGAAGAGCTCTACGACAAGGTGATGGGTGTCAACCTGAAAGGACCGTTCCGCCTGTCGGCCCTCGCGGGCGCACACATGACGGCGAACGGTGGCGGGTCGATCATCTTCGTGTCGTCGGTCGCGTCCCAGCGCCCGTCGCCGGTCGAGCTCGTCTACGGCGCCGCCAAGGCCGGCGTGAACAACCTCACCTACGGGCTCAGCCGCACCTTCGGCCCGTCGGTGCGGGTCAACTGCATCGTCCCCGGACCGTTCCTGACCGACATCTCCAAGGCCTGGGACCTGGAGGACTTCGAGCGCCGGGCGACGACCGGGTTCGCGCTCGGGCGCGGCGGTCAGCCCCACGAGATCGTCGGTGCCGCGCTGTACCTCGCGAGCGACGCCTCCAGTTACACGACGGGCGCGCTGATCAACGTCGACGGCGGGCCGCGCTGATCATTCGTCGGGCTGAGCCGTTGCCGGCCCGATCAGTTGCAGGACACGTCGAACTCGAGCGGTTCGACGTCGGTCCCGAGTTCGCCGGAGAAGATCTCACCGCTCCCGCGGACGCCGCCGTCGAAGGTCTCGTAGTCGATGCTGCCGTCGCGGGTGGACGACGCGTTCGCCATCCAACGCGGGTCGTCGTCGCCGCCCGAGTCCATCCGGCCGGTGCGCCCGATGTCGACCGCGAGGCTGACCTCCTCGGTGACCTCGGCACCGTCCGGGAACAGGGCGTCGAGTGCCCGTTCGTCGCCACCCACGGCGTCGGACATCATCTCGCGGGTCATGACCGAGACGCTCACGTTCGCCCAGCCGGTCGAATCGTCGGAGCCGACCACGGGGCCGTCCATCACGAGATCGGGTTGGCTCATGCACATGTCGGCCTCGAACGCGTAGGTGACGTCGCCGATCGAGATCTCGCCGCCGCCGTCGCCACCCATCCCGCTCGCCATCTCGTCGAGATCGTCGGTCGGCTCGTCGGCCATGTCCTGGGCGTCGCCGATGTCGCCGATGTCGCCGATGTCGGCCGGTGGCTCGGGGGCGTCCGCCGCCTCGGGACCGGGACCGCCCAGGGGTCCGTCGTCATCACCACCGCACGCGGAGAGTGCGAGGGCGACCGAGGACGCGGCGAGCAGGGCGAGTTGGGAACGCATCGAGCCGACCCTAGGTGTCGGGACCCGATCTGTCAGATCGCCTCCGGTCGGCGCCCCGCCGAGGTCACCCGTCCAATTCGGCGAGCAGCGGCGTGAGGTCGATCTGGTCGAGCATCGGGAGGTGCACGTCGACCACGTCGTGCTGGAGGCTGCGCCAGATCTCGTACTGGAAGAAGTGCCGGCCCTCGCGGACGACGTAGTTGAGCAAGAAGAACCGGTACGCCTCGCCGAGGAATCGCACCTCGGCCTCGGTCAGTGGGAACCGCTGGTGGTAGCGCCGCAGGAATCGGCGGAAGCGCGGCTCCAGCAGGGTGTGGGCGCTGTAGGTGAACCGGGTGCGATCGCCGGTGCGCGACGACACGCGCGACAAGAAGTAGAAGTCGAACACCCGGTTCTCGACCCGGAACCAGTCGTAGTCCCAGCGGCTGAACAGCCGGAACCGCTCGCCGGAGAACTCGACGGAGAAGTTCCCGAGGTTCCAGTCGATGAGCACCGGCATCTTCTGCCAGTAGTCGTAGGCCTCGTCGTAGAGCGCCATCAGGAACCGGTGCGTGTGCCGGTGGACGATCTCCAGCCGGCTCGCGTCGAGCCCGAACTGCTGGGAGGCGTGCCGGTCGCTGACCATCTCGAGCAGGTGGATCGCGTCGGACTTGACGGTCTTGGACGTCGGCGGGATGCTCGGCGCGATCTCGGCGCACTCCAGGTGGAAATCGGCGATCTCGTCGGCCAGGTTGTCGACCTGACCGGGCGTCAGCACGCGCGGCAGGCGCTCGCCCTGGGGGACCTCGCGGTACAGGATCGCCCAGATCTCGCCGTCGTACCAGATGTTCGGCCGACCGTCGACGGTGATCGCGTCGGCGAGGAACTGCTCGTAGCGCGAGCCCGCCAGCAGCTGGTTGCACCGGTTCAGCCGGTCGTGATCCTCGGCGAACATGAAGAACGACCCGTAGTTCGACGTCTTCGCCACGACCGAGGTGCCGTCGTCGAGCACGAGCCGGTACACGCGGTTGGTCGACACCATCGCGCTGAGCTCGACGACCTCGACGACCGTGCGCGAATCGCCGTGATTGGCCCATGCCGACGTGACCGCCTCGCGGTGGCGCTCCTCGGGCAGCGCGTGCTCGATCCCCGCCGGCTCCACACCGTGAGCCTGCCACATCCGCACCGGTCGGCGCCGGGGCACACGAGCGCGCGGCCGAGGGAGCGGCGACGACGTGAGCGTGACGTCGGGCACTCGCCTACGCTCGACGCCATGGAGATGCACTACGCCACGATCTGGGAAGCCATCGCCGACGCGGTGCCCGACACGCCCGCCGTTCGTCACGGCGACGTCGTCCGCACGTGGTCCGAGTACGACGAGCGCGCCGCCCGCGTGGCCGCCGCCTACACCGCCGCCGGGCTGGGGCACGACTCGAAGATCGGGCTGTATCTCTACAACGGCAACGAGTACCTGGAAGCACAGTACGCCGGGTTCAAGATCCGCGGGGTCCCGGTGAACGTGAACTACCGCTACCTCGACGAGGAGTTGTGGTACCTGCTCGACAACGCGGACGCCGAGGCGCTCGTGTTCCACGCGTCGCTCGGCGACCGGGTGGCGCGGGTGGTCGACCGGCTGCCGAAGCTGAAGCTGCTGGTCGAGGTGGCCGACGACGGCGAACCCGGGCAGGTGCCCGGTGCCGTCTCCTACGACGATCTCGTGGCGGAGAACGACCCGATGGACCGGATCACCCGCGACGAGGCCGACCTCTACATGCTCTACACCGGCGGCACGACCGGCATGCCCAAGGGTGTCATGTACGCGATCGGCGGGATGGTGGCGAGCTTCGTCCAGTCCGGCTTCCCACTGCTGCAGCTCGCCCCGCCGAGCGACGCGTCGGAGATCCCGGCGCTCGTGAAGCAGGCGATCGCGGACGACAAGCAGCTCCGGTCGATCCCGTGCGCACCACTGATGCACGGCACGGGTGTCTGGCTCGGAGCGTTCATCCCGCAACTCGCGGGCGGCGAGGTGATCACGCTGCAGAACCGCAGCCTCGATCCGCACGAGGTGCTGCGCACCACCCAGGAGCGTCGGGCGACCAGCCTCGTGATCGTCGGCGACGCGTTCGCCAAGCCGATCGTGCGCGCGCTCGACGAGGCCGCCGAGCGGGGCGAGCCGTACGACACGTCGTCGCTGCAGATGATCATCTCGTCGGGCGTGATGTGGACGGCCGAGGTGAAACAGCAGGTCCTCGACCGGATCGAGCAGGCGGTGCTCCTCGACGCGATGGGGTCGAGCGAGGGTGCGATGGGCATGCAGATCTCGATGAAGGGCATCCCGATCGAGACCGCCAAGTTCTCCCAGATGCCCCAGACCAAGGTGTTCACCGACGACGACCGCCTCGTCGAGCCCGGCTCCGACGAGATCGGCATGGTGGCCGCCGGCGGCAACGTCCCACTGGGCTACTGGAAGGACGAGGAGAAGTCGGCGCGCACGTTCCGCGTCATCGACGGTGAGCCCTACTCGTTCCCCGGCGACCTCGCCAAGGTCGCCGCGGACGGCTCGATCATCCTGCTCGGGCGCGGGAGCCAGGTGATCAACACCGGCGGCGAGAAGGTCTACCCCGAGGAGGTCGAGGAGGCCGTCAAGCGGGTCGACGGCGTGCAGGACTGCCTGGTGGTGGGCGTGGACGACGAGAAGTTCGGCCAGGCTGTGACGGCCGTCGTGTCCCGCGAGGAGGGCGCCGACGTGGACGAGGCGACGATCATCTCCTCGGTGAAGCAGCAGCTCGCCGGCTACAAGGCGCCCAAGCACGTCGCGTTCGTGGCCAGCGTGCCACGGGCCCCGAACGGCAAGGCCGACTACAAGGCGGCCAAGGAACACGCCGTCGCCGAGGTCGGCTGACCGCCGGGGCTACGAGAAACGGCGCAGCCGGAGGCTGTTCGTCACGACGAACACGCTCGAGAACGCCATCGCTCCGCCGGCGATCAGCGGGGTCAGCAGCCCGACCACCGCCAGCGGGATGGCGGCCGTGTTGTAGGCGAACGCCCAGAACAGGTTGCCCTTGATGGTCGCGAGCGTGCGACGCGACAGACGGATGGCGTCGGCGGCCGCCGTCAGGTCGTCGCGCACGAGCGTGAGGTCGCTGGCCTCGATGGCGACGTCGGTCCCCGACCCCATGGCGATACCGAGGTCCGCGAGCGCCAGCGCGGCGGCGTCGTTCACCCCGTCTCCCACCATCGCGACGATCCGGCCGTCGGCCTGGAGCTGCTCGACGGCGGCCACCTTGTCGGCCGGCATGACCTCGGCCCGAACGTCGTCGATGCCGACCTCGGCGGCGACCGTGGCCGCCGTCGCCATGGAGTCGCCGGTCAGCAGGACCGGCTCGAGGCCGAGCGCTCGGAAGCGTGCGATCGCGTCGCGCGACGTCGGCTTGACGGCGTCGCGGACGGCGAGCACGCCGAGCACGTCGCTGCCGTCGCGCAGCTCCACGA